>CALZMS010000089.1 GCA_945788595.1 uncultured Lachnospiraceae bacterium | reverse complement strand
TTTTCACGCTTATCCCGGCAAGTGGATCGAGGATGAAAACGGAAATATGGTCAACGGCTCTGTGACGCAGGAAATGAAAAACGCCCTTGCCTATCTGCATGAGCAGTATGAGGCGGGTGTGCTGGACCAGAGCTTTATGCTCCGGAGTAAGACAAATCTGTCAGACCTTCTGGAAGACGGCCGCTGCGGTGCCTTTTTCGGCTGGTGGTGGGCCGCGGATTCACCGCTGTCCGGTCTGCATGACGAAAACGCGAAATGGAAGCCTTATCTGTTTACGGATGCTAATAATGAAGTGCAGACCTATCTTTCCTATGGTCGGCAGTATTGTGTAGTGGCTCGAAAAGGATATGAGCATCCGGAGATCATTCCAAAGATCATTTCCGCTCTGTTTGATTATGCCCGGTATGACGGCAAGGAGGAAGCCGTGGGCGTAGGACAGTATCTGGGTATGAATGTGGATCAGTCGGCCACGCCGTTTCTGATCAATACAGATTACGCGGACGCAGTTTTCCGGACGACCCGCCGGATCCTGAACGTTATGAACAACAGATCAAAATACCGGGATCTGACGGTATTGGAACAGGGATATTTTGACAGCTGTCAGGAATACCTTACCAAGGGGCAGCCAAACAATGGTTTTTTGTGGGCGGCTTATACTTCTCGTATTACAGCGGTGAGCAAACTGCTCAACACAAAAATAAAATACGTTAATATGGGCTATACGCAGGAATATAACCGCCTCACGGACGAAGAACTGGAGGAGCTTTCACTGAAAACCTTTATCAAGATTATTATCGGAGAGGAGTCTCTGGATACTTTTGATATATATGTGCAGCAGTGGTATGACGAGGGCGGCAGGGAACTTACAGAGCAGGCTAACCGCATACGTCGGGAAAGTGAGAATGCAAAAAACCAGCAATAATAATATGTGAATAAAATAACACATAGCAGATTCGTAAAATTCTGATATATATCGAAAAATATTTATATTCTTCTTTTCCTTTTTTTGCAATAAACTTATATCATCTGAAAAAAGGTGCATGAACAATGCGCAAAAGGAATAAGGAGGAAAAAAGAAAATGAGAAATGTAAAACGTTGGCTGGCATTATCCATGGTTGCAGCTATGGCAGCCGGAACACTGGCAGGCTGTGGCGGATCTTCATCTGCAGCAGAGTCCGCAGCACCGGCTTCATCCGCAGCAGCAGAATCTTCAGCACCGGCTGAAAGCGAAGCAGAGGCTCCGGCAGAAGCTTCCGCAGAAGGCGGCAAAGTTTATTATCTGAACTTCAAACCGGAGCAGGCTGATCAGTGGGTAGCTCTGGCTGAGAAGTACACAGAGGAGACAGGTGTTCAGGTTGATGTACAGACAGCTGCATCCGGAACATACGAGTCCACTCTGAAAGCAGAGATGGCTAAATCCGATGCTCCGACCATGTTCCAGGTAAACGGACCGGTTGGACTGGCTTCCTGGAAAGATTACTGCTACGATATGTCCGGCAGCAAAGTATATGCTGATCTGGCAAGCGATGATTATGCTCTGATCGAAGATGGCAAAGTACAGGGTATCCCATACGTTATCGAGACTTACGGTATCATCTACAACAAAGCAATCCTGAATGATTACTTCAGCAAAGATTACGCTACCATCAAATCCATCGATGAGCTGAACAACTTCGCAGCATTGAAGACAGTTGCAGAAGAGATCCAGGCTAACAAAGATGATCTTGGCGTAGAAGGTGCTTTCACCTCTTCCGGTATGGATTCTTCCTCTGACTGGAGATTCAAGACTCACCTGGCTAACCTGCCGATCTACTATGAGTACAAAGATAAAGGTATCGGTGCTACAGATGCTATCGAAGGTACCTACCTTGATAACTACAAACAGATCTGGGATCTGTACATCAACAATGCTACCTGTGAGCCGAGCATGATTTCCTCCAAGACAGGTGAGGATGCTGCTTCCGAATTCGCACTGGGCGAGGCTGTATTCTATCAGAATGGTACATGGGCTTACAACGATATCAAAGACAACGAAGTTGCTGACGAGGATCTGGGCATGCTGCCGATCTACATCGGAGCAACAGGTGAAGAGAATCAGGGCCTGTGCACCGGTTCCGAGAACTACTGGTGTGTAAACTCCAAAGCTGATCCGGCTGACATCCAGGCTACTCTGGACTTCATGGCATGGGTTGTTGAGAGCGATGCAGGACGCGAGGCTCTGGCAAACGAGATGGGCTTTGTAACTCCGTTCACCACATTTGACGAGTATCTGCCGGCTAACCCGCTGGTACAGGCAAATGCTGAGTACACCAAGGCTGGTAAGACAGCTGTAAGCTGGAACTTCACTACAATGCCGAGTGAGAACTGGAAGAACGTACTTGGTTCCGCACTGCTTGAGTATGCACAGGGTACAGGTGATTGGGATGCAGTTAAGACTGCTTTCGTAGACGGATGGGCAACAGAATATGCTGCTGCAAACGCTCAGTAAGTAGTTCTGACACAGAGCGCATTATATGACTGACTGATTGACTGACGTGGCGGGCAAGAAAAATTGTCCGCCACGTTTTTTAAAACAAGGGAGAGGAATTAAACTATATGGAAAAGGCGATCAAACGATATTTCCCGATCTTCGTACTGCCCACTATGCTGGCATTTACCATCGGGTTCATCGCTCCGTTTTTACTGGGCGTGTATCTGTCCTTCTGTAAATTTACGACCGTAACCGATGCCAGGTTTATCGGACTAGCTAACTACCTGAAGATCTTTGAGGAAAATGATTTTACGCATTCTCTGATCTTTACCGTATTGTTCACAATCGTTACTGTTCTGCTTATCAATGTGCTGGCTTTTGCGGTAGCTATGCTGCTGACAAAAGGATTTAAAGGCACCAACGTATTCCGTACCGTATTCTTCATGCCGAACCTGATCGGCGGTATCATCCTCGGTTATGTATGGCAGCTTTTGTTAAACGGTATTCTGGCCATGTTTGACCGTACACTGACCTATTCCGCTACATATGGTTTCTGGGGTCTGGTTATCCTGACACTGTGGCAGCAGGTTGGTTACATGATGGTTATCTACATTGCCGGTATCCAGAATATCCCGGGCGAGCTGATCGAGGCTGCCAAGATCGACGGAGCTACATCTCCGCAGATCCTGAAAAATGTTATCATCCCCATGGTTATGCCGTCCATCACCATCTGTACTTTCCTGACACTGACCAACGGCTTCAAGCTGTTCGACCAGAACCTGGCATTGACCAACGGTGCGCCGAGTAAGGCATCCGAGATGCTGGCTCTGAATATCTACAATACCTTCTACGGCAGAACCGGTTATGAGGGTGTAGGTCAGTCTAAGGCTGTTATCTTCTTTATCATCGTTACAGTTATTGCTATGGTACAGAATAAGCTGACAACATCGAAGGAGGTGCAGCAGTAATGGATAAGAAAAAATGTAAGCATGGTACACTGCTGACCATCATTTTTACAATTGTCAGCGTACTGTATATGTATCCCATCATTCTGGTAGTGATCAACTCCTTTAAGAAAAAAGCCTACATCAGCAAGGCTCCTTTTGCATTACCGAGTGAAAAAACATTTGTAGGTATCGAAAACTATATTCGCGGTATTGAAAAGACCGGATTGATCTCTGCTTTCGGATGGACTGTATTTATCACTGTTCTTTCCGTAGCTGTCATCATTCTGTGCTGCTCTATGACTGCATGGTATATTGTCAGAGTAAAAAATCTGGCCACAAGTATCATTTATACAGCATGTCTGGTTGCCATGGTCGTACCGTTCCAGATGGAAATGTACACTCTGTCCAAGATCGCCAACATGCTGCATATGGACAACCCGTGGGGCATCATTATCATCTATCTTGGCTTCGGTGCCGGTCTTGCGGTATTTATGTTCACCGGATTTGTTAAATCCATTCCGCTGGAGATCGAGGAAGCTGCCATGATCGATGGCTGTACACCGATCCAGACCTTCTTCCAGGTAGTTATGCCGATCATGAAGCCTACCTGTATCACTGTAGCCATTCTGCAGGCTATGTGGATCTGGAACGATTACCTCCTGCCGTCTCTGGTACTTGATACAAAAAAATACAAAACACTGTCCATCGCCATCCAGTATCTGAAGGGTGGCTACGGTTCCGTAGATATGGGTGCCATGATGGGTGTTCTGGTTATTTCCATCATTCCGATCATTATCTTCTATCTGGCCTGCCAGAAATACATCATCGAAGGCGTTGTTGCCGGAGCTGTAAAGGGTTAACTATATGAAAAGAGCAAGTGGAATCTTATTGCCGGTATTTTCACTGCCGTCACCGTACGGCATCGGCTGTTTCTCAAAAGAAGCCAGAGAGTTTATCGATCAGCTGGCAAAAGCAGGCCAGAGCTACTGGCAGATCCTTCCCCTGGGGCCTACGGGCTTCGGGGACTCGCCCTACCAGTCTTTCTCCACCTTTGCGGGTAATCCGTATTTTATCGATCCCGTAACACTGGTGGAAGAGGGCTTACTGACAAAAAAAGAATGCAATACCTGCTGTCCCATGGGCGCAGACGGTTCGATCGACTACGAAAAGCAGTATAAGACCCGTTTCACACTGCTCAAAAAAGCCTTCGACCGGTTCGTTCCCGACGCAGCCTACAGCAAGTTTGTGGAAGAAAATGTGTACTGGCTGGAGGACTACAGTCTGTTCATGGCTATCAAGGATAACCATAACGGTGTCTGCTGGACCCAGTGGGAAGCTCCGCTCAAAAAACACGAGTCCGAGGCACTGGCCGTACAGAAAGTGCTGTTGTCCCATCGGGTGGATTTTTACTGCTTCCAGCAGTATATGTTCGACCGGCAGTGGAAGGCACTCAAAGCCTATGCCAATGAAAAGGGCATCAAGATCATCGGTGATATTCCGATCTATGTATCTCTGGACAGCTCAGATGCCTGGGCTAATCCGGAACTGTTTGTTTTCGATGAAGAGTGCGTGCCCACAGCTGTAGCAGGATGTCCGCCGGATGCTTTCTCCGCAACGGGTCAGCTCTGGGGCAATCCGCTGTATCGCTGGGATTATCACGAAGAGACCGGTTATGCCTGGTGGATCACCCGGCTGAAACACTGCTTCGAGATCTACGATGTGGTGCGCATTGACCATTTCCGCGGCTTTGAATCCTATTATTCCATTCCTTACGGCGATAAGACCGCCGAGAACGGACACTGGGAAAAGGGACCGGGCATGAAACTGTTTAATGCAGTGAATGCGGCTCTTGGACAACGGGAGATCATCGCCGAAGACCTGGGTTATCTGACCCAGGAGGTACTGGATCTTCTGCGGGATTCCGGGTATCCGGGCATGAAGATTATGGAGTTTGCCTTCGACCCCCGGGAGGCAGGCAACTATCTGCCCCATACCTATACCAATCACTGCGTGGCCTATACCGGCACCCATGATAATAATACGCTGCTGGCCTGGCTGGACGAGCTAGACCAGGACGCCATTTCTTTCCTGGAAGACTAC
>CALZMS010000088.1 GCA_945788595.1 uncultured Lachnospiraceae bacterium | reverse complement strand
GAGACAGTGTATGGGCTCGGCGGGGATGCACTAAATCCTTCGGCTTCAGAGAAGATCTATGCTGCGAAGGGAAGACCTTCAGATAATCCGTTGATCGTACATATTGCGGATATGGACGCACTGTATGGGGTCGTCAGGAAGGTGCCGGAGAATGCGAAACTGCTGGCAGAGGCTTTCTGGCCCGGTCCGCTGACGATGATTTTTGAAAGAAACGATAAGGTACCGCTTCAGACGACCGGAGGCCTGAATTCCGTGGCGGTGCGTATGCCTTCCCATGAGGTGGCGCGTGCGCTGATCCGCTGCAGTACGGGATATATTGCTGCTCCCAGTGCCAATACGTCCGGGCGTCCGAGCCCGACAAAGGCACAGCATGTAAAGGATGATCTTAATGGACGGATCGAGATGATCATTGATGGCGGAGAAGTAGGAATTGGTCTCGAATCCACCATTGTTGATTTTACGGAAGAGATCCCGACGATACTTCGGCCGGGATATATTACACAGGATATGATCGCTTCCGTGATCGGTGAAGTACAGATGGACAAAGGACTGATTGCTGAAAATTCGGGAGTGCGTCCCAAGGCTCCGGGAATGAAATATAAGCATTATGCGCCGAAAGCAGACCTGAAGATTGTTGAAGGTGAACCGGAAGCCGTGGTTGCTTATATTAATGCACAGACGGCAGCATTGCGGGAAAAGGGAGAACATTGTGGTGTGATTGCCGCGGACGAGTCCGTTTCTTTTTATCACGCAGAGCAGGTGATCAGCATCGGAAGCCGGAAGGATGAAGAGAGTATTGCCCGTCATTTGTACGATGTACTGCGCAGATTTGATGATCTGGAAGTTACGAAAATCTATTCGGAGTCGTTTGGCACTCCTGTGATGGGACAGGCGATCATGAATCGTCTGTTAAAAGCAGCCGGACATCAGGTGATTCAGGTATAAGGAGAGGAAGATGTCATACAGCAAACTGATCTTTGTGGATGGCGATGGTACCTGTCGTTCTGCTATGGCCAAGATTATCATGAAAGGTAAGTTCCTTCTGAATCCGGTCACCATTGAGTCCAGAGGACTGGTGGTATTGTTCCCTGAACCATTGGATGCCAAAGCCTGTGCGGTGTTGAATGAATGCGGTTACGATACACGGAATTGTCAGGCGCAGCAGCTTGAACAGGAGGATATCGGAGACGATGTATTGCTTCTGACGATGGAAGAAAGGCAGAAACAAAAAATCTGGGAACAGTTTGAAAATGCCAGAAACGTCTATACTCTGGCGGAATTTATTCATCATACCGGAGATATTCTGCCATTGTACGGAGAACCGGTGGAATCCTATAAAGAATGGGTACAGGTGATGGATAAGCTTCTGGATGAGCTGGTGATTCGCCTGAACGAGAGCTCAATCCACAAAAGAGCTGCGGGTTTACAGAAAATACATCAAAAGATGCACAGCGAGGAGGTATCGGCGGATGACAGGAAAGAGGAGTGATTATCTGACCTGGGATGAGTATTTTATGGGAGTGGCCATGCTGTCCGGCATGCGTTCCAAAGACCCGAATACACAGGTTGGAGCCTGTATAGTCAGTGCGGATAATAAAATATTGTCAATGGGGTACAATGGATTTCCTAAGGGTTGTTCTGATGATGAATTTCCCTGGTGCAGGGAGGGAGCCCCGCTGGATAATAAATATTTTTATACAACACACAGTGAACTCAATGCCATTCTGAATTATCGGGGCGGAAGTCTGGACGGCGCAAAGATCTATGTCACCCTGTTTCCCTGTAATGAATGTGCCAAAGCCATCATTCAGGCAGGAATCACTACGGTGGTCTATGACAGTGATAAATACGCAGATTCAGACAGTACCATCGCTTCAAAGAGAATGATGGATGCGGCCGGTGTACGATATTATCAGTACAAACATTCGGACCGAAGAATTGAGATCAAGCTGTAAATTAATAAATATGAAGATAGAGGGAGATATTATGGCAGAGAAAAAATTAGTTGAAGCAATCACTTCCATGGAGGAAGATTTCGCACAATGGTACACGGACGTTGTTCTGAAAGCAGAGCTGTGCGATTATACCAGTGTGAAAGGATGCATGGTGATCAAGCCGGCAGGGTATGCGATCTGGGAGAATATTCAGGCAGAGCTGGACCGTCGTTTTAAAGAGACCGGTGTGCAGAACGTATATCTGCCCATGTTTATTCCGGAAAGCCTGCTGCAGAAAGAAAAAGACCATATTGAGGGTTTTGCTCCGGAGGTGGCCTGGGTTACTCATGGCGGTGAGGAAAAGCTGCAGGAACGTCTCTGTGTCAGACCTACATCTGAGACTCTGTTTTGTGATCTGTTTGCCAGTGAAGTACATTCTTACCGTGATCTGCCGAAGGTATATAACCAGTGGTGTTCTGTAGTGCGCTGGGAAAAGACCACAAGACCGTTCCTTCGTTCCCGTGAATTTTTATGGCAGGAAGGTCATACTGTACATGCCACAGCCGAGGAAGCTGAGGAAAGAACAGTGCAGATGCTGAATGTTTACGCAGATTTTTGTGAGGAAGTGCTGGCTATTCCTGTAATTCGCGGAAAAAAGACAGACAAAGAGAAATTTGCCGGAGCAGAGGCAACCTATACCATTGAGTCTCTGATGCATGATGGAAAAGCACTCCAGTCCGGTACCAGCCATAACTTTGGCTCCGGTTTTGCCAGTGCCTTTGGTGTGCAGTATACAGACAAAGATAATCAGCTTAAACCAGTATATGAGACATCCTGGGGATTCACTACCCGTATGATCGGTGCCATCATCATGGTACACGGAGATAACAGCGGTCTGGTACTGCCGCCGAGAATTGCCCCCACACAGGTATGCATTATTCCGGTACAGCAGCATAAAGAGGGTGTTCTGGATAAATGTCAGGAAATGTACAGCGAGCTGAAAACTGCCGGAGTAAAAGTGAAACTGGATGACAGCGATAACCGTCCGGGATGGAAGTTCTCTGAAGCAGAGATGAGAGGTATTCCGGTGCGTATTGAGCTGGGACCGAAGGATCTGGCCAACGGACAGGCTGTGCTGGTTCGTCGTGACAATCGTGAGAAAACAGTGGTGGCTCTGGAAAATCTGACAGATGAGGTGAAGAAGCTTCTGGATACCATGCAGCATGAGATGCTGGAGAGAGCACGCGCACACCGTGATGCACATACCTATGTGGCACACGATTATGACGAGTTTAAAGATATCGTTGAGACGAAACCGGGATTTATCAAGGCTATGTGGTGCGGAGATCAGGCCTGTGAGGATAAGATCAAAGAAGATACAGCTGCAACCTCCCGTTGTATTCCTTTCGACGGGGAACCCGTGGGTGATGTATGCGTCTGCTGCGGCAAGCCGGCTAAAAAAATGGTATACTGGGGCCGTGCATATTAATATCGAACAAAAAATGAAATAAAGATGAGATTTTATTCCCCCTCTCTTCTATTTTGCGTTGTGTATTCATAGATTAATACGCAACGCAAAATGGACTTGAGGGGGAATTGCCTTGTATCAATATGAACTGGAAGTACTGGAAAAGTATGGAATCTACACGGACAATCTGGTAAGAGGAAGAAGCGCATGGATCTGTGAAACGGAAGGGAGATTTTATATTTTACAGGAATATCCGGGATCTGTGCAGAAGCTGATCTGGCAGAAACTTTTGCAGGAAAAAATCGAGGATGCGGGATATGTACTGACAGATATGCTGCTTGCCAATCTTGATGGCGAACTTTACAGCCGTGACAGAGCGGGAACGGTGTATATTCTGCGAAACTGGTACAGGGGGCGGGAGTGTGATACACATACTGCTTCAGAGATCCGCCGGGGAGCACAGACATTGGCCAGGATACATAGTGTGATGTCGATCCCATTTCAGGAACAGTATGCACCGCCGTCACTCTATGAAGAATGTATGCGTCATAACCGGGAAATGAAAAGAACAGCTGCATTTCTGAAAAAAAGGCGGCAGAAAAATGAATTCGAGGAGCTTTTGTCGTCCTGTATGGAGGAATTTATCCGTCAGGGAGAGTATGCGGTGGAGAAAATGCAGGGAATCGGAGAACGGCAGTTTGTTTCACAGGGAGAGACTGCTGTATGTCATGGGGATTATACGCACCACAGTGTGCTGCTCTCGGGAACACAGACAATTGTCACGGGCTTTCAGAAATGGAATTTTGAACGGCAAAGTGCAGATTTGTATCGCTATATGCGGAAAATCCTGGAAAAAAATGACTGGAATGATCAGATGTTTGTACAGATCCTGGACTGGTATCAGGAAATCCGGCAGCTGGATCCGGAGGAAAAAATGGATCTTTTGCTCAGATTATCATATCCGTGGAAAAACTGGAAGCTGGTCAATTATTATATGCAGAGCCCCAAGACTATGCCGCTGAAGAAGAATATGGAAAAAATATTAAAGATTCTCAGACAGCAGCAAAACTGGCTGGAGTTTGTCCAAAAAGTGGTCAGAACCCCTTAAATATGCGGTTTTTCCTTGACAAACAGGGGCATTCGTTATATAAGTAATGATGTGTATTTCCGAAAGGGAGATATTCGTGAAGGTGAATAGAACAGCATTCTCTATACAGACTGTACATTTCCGACACGAGGATGATTTGCATAATACAGGAGGAATTAGAAATGAACAAGACTGAATTAGTAGCAGCTATGGCTGAGAAGGCCGGACTGTCCAAAAAAAGCGCTGAAGCAGCTCTGAAAGCTTTTGAGGATGTTGTAGCTGAGGAATTAAAAAAAGGTGAGAAGATCCAGATGGTAGGATTCGGTACTTTTGAGGTATCCGAGAGAGCAGCAAGAGAAGGAAGAAATCCGCAGACAGGCGCTTCCATGACTATTGCAGCTTCCAAAGCTCCGAAATTCAAAGCCGGTAAAGCTTTAAAGGATATGCTGAATCAGTAAGACATAAGTAGGGGCCGGACAGGAAACTGTCCGGTTTTTTGCATAATACGGGAAGGAAAAATTACCCTCCAGAAAACCGCCTGCCTGTTGCGGATTGGCAGCGATGTCCTGTAGCAGCTGGGACGCTTTCCCATAGAGGTAAAAATAAGCTGCCATAAAACCCAGAGACAACACCACCGTAAGA
Source organism: uncultured Lachnospiraceae bacterium (assembly GCA_945788595.1). Taxonomy (GTDB): domain Bacteria; phylum Bacillota; class Clostridia; order Lachnospirales; family Lachnospiraceae; genus UBA11957. Next base: position 390 of record CALZMS010000088.1, on the reverse strand, counting down.
AGACTTTTGTACTTCGAAACAGAGCTAATCCACGCCACAGCCCATCCCAAAACGGCGGACAGCACCAGAATAAAAATCGAAATCAACAGTGTCACTACCACAGACCCGACTACAGCCGCAATGCCCGGTGTAGTCACTATGTAATACTTAATCAACGCCGGAATCATCACGAGGAGTTCATACATCAGCCCCATGGCATACACACCACTGAGTCTGACAAAAAGAATCCGTGACGGTTTCACCGGCATGGCAAGGAGCAAGTCATTGTCCTTCGCCAGATACAAGCTGGAATACGTATTAAAAATACTGCCAAAGGCACCCAACGCAATACCGACCAGTCCCATCAGGGCAAAATACATCCAGTCCATCCCTGCTGCCACAAGAGGTGCA
>CALZMS010000087.1 GCA_945788595.1 uncultured Lachnospiraceae bacterium | reverse complement strand
ACCTCGTATGCCTCAGCAACTTTCTTGAACATTTCTTCGGCAGGGCCTTTGACTACGCAGGTGATGTCTTCTCCGGAGAGATTGACAGTCTGCTGGGGGGTGGCAATAGAGGGCGTCGGTTTGATGGCTGCCCGAAGAATCAGGCGGCTGCCGTCGGAGATGCCGCCCAGGACACCGCCGGCGTGGTTGGTCAGTTTTTCTACCTGACCGTCGGCGGTCATGTGGAAGGCATCGTTGTTTGTGGAGGCATTGGAGGTGGCTACGTCAAAGCCGTCACCAATCTCAAAACCTTTTACTGCGCCCATGGAGCATATGGCTTTGGCTAGATTGGCGCTGAGCTTTTCGAATACGGGGTCACCCAGTCCCACAGGCAGGCCATCCGCGATACACTCGATGATACCTCCGGCGGAATCTTTGTTTGCCATGCACTGGTTCAGGTATTCCTGCGCTGCCTGTGCCGCTTTAGCGTCCGGCATATACAGGGCATTGTTCCAAATTTCTTCCATGTCTATGGTTTCGCACTGCACCGGACCGATAGCTTTTGCGTAGGCCTGCACATGAATGCCCAGCTCTTCAAGGAGACGGGCAGCTACAGCGCCTCCGGCCACACGGCCGATGGTCTCTCTGCCGGAGGAACGTCCGCCGCCGCGGTAATCCCGGAAACCGTATTTTTCCTGGAAAGTATAGTCCGCGTGTCCGGGACGGAAGTAGGATGCAATCTCGGAATAATCTTGGGAACGCTGCGTCTTGTTAAACACCACCATAGAAATCGGGGTGCCGGTAGTGCGGCCTTCAAAAATGCCGGAAAGAATTTCTACCGCGTCATCTTCCTTTCGCAGTGTGGAAAAACGATTCTGCCCCGGTTTTCTCCGGTTCAGGTACTGCTGTATATCCTCTTCGCTTAAAGGAAGACCGGCGGGGCAGCCGTCCATGACGACGCCAACGCCTTTGCCATGGGATTCTCCCCAGGTAGTAACGCGAAATATATTGCCAAATGAAGATCCTGCCATAATACGATACTGATCCTTTCTGTTAACGATTGTATTCCTGTTACTGTTCAGAACAGGCCGAAAAACTGTTTTCTTTGCTGGATAAAAGTATACTGAAAAGTGCATAAAATGTAAAGCACATGCAAAAAAATTGACAAAACGGGGGCAGGAATCGTATAATGTTTTTATTCTGTGGATAGATATAGATGAGGAAGATGTTATCGAAAATTAGGGAGGCTTTATGAAACTGTTAAACAAGCTGGAGCGTAAGTTTGGCGCTTATGCGATCAGAAATCTGACCCTGTATATTATCGTAACTTATATTATCGGCTATGTACTGGAATTTGTAGGCGGCAATCTGACCACCTATCTCTATCTGGATCCGTATTATATTCTGCACGGACAGATCTGGAGACTGGTCAGCTGGCTTCTGGTACCGCCGTCCAGCCTGAATATTTTTACGATCATCATGCTGTTTTTCTACTATTCCATTGGTAATTCTCTGGAGCAGACCTGGGGTACTTTCCGGTATAATGTGTACATTTTCGGCGGTATCCTGTGGACGATCATCGGAGCTTTTGTACTGTATGGGATCATGTATGTGATGTATGGCGGACCGGTAGCTTTTGGAGCCTTCGGTATGTCTTTTTCCACGTACTATATCAGTTTGTCGATCTTTTTGGGATTTGCCATGACTTATCCCGATATGCAGGTTCTTCTGTATTTTATCATTCCGCTGAAGATCAAATATCTGGCTTGGCTGGATCTGGCCTATCTTGCGTATGATTTGATCCGCGGCAATTTTGCCACCCGAATCGTGATCGTATGTTCCCTTATGAATGTACTGATCTATTTCCTGATGACCAGAAACTACCGTCGTGTGAATCCGAGAGAGATTCACAGAAAGCAGCAGTTTAAAAAGGCGGTTAATATGGGGCGGACCGGCAATGGCTCTGCGACGATCCATCGCTGCGCTATCTGCGGCCGTACGGAGAAGGACGATCCTACACTGGAGTTTCGCTACTGTTCCCGGTGCAAGGGAAATTATGAGTACTGTCAGGATCATCTGTTTACACACAAACATGTAGAATAAGAAATACCGCATGTATGGACAACATACTGCGTCGAAAGAGGAGATATATTATGAAAAAAGTACCATTTGTCACCAAAGAAAAATTGGAAGAAATCATCTGCGAAGTGCCGACACCGTTCCATATCTATGACGAAGCCGGCATCCGCAGAAACTGCGAAGCTATAAAGAAAGCTTTCGCCTGGAACCCGGGATACAAGGAATATTTTGCCGTAAAAGCCTGCCCGAACCCGTTTCTGATCGATATCATGAGAGAGTACGGCTGCGGCTGTGACTGTTCCTCTCTGACAGAGCTGATGCTGTCTCAGGCTATCGGCGCTGTGGGCGATGACATTATGTTCTCATCCAACGATACTCCGGCAGAAGAGTTCCAGTATGCAAGAAAAGTAAACGCTATCATCAACCTGGATGATATCACTCATATCGATTTCCTGGAGAAAGTGACCGGCAGTCTGCCCAAAAAGATCAGCTGCCGTTATAATCCCGGCGGATATTTCAAGATGAGCAATGGCATCATGGATAACCCGGGCGATGCCAAATACGGTATGACCACCGAGCAGCTTTTTGAAGCCTACCGTATCTTAAAAGAAAAAGGATGCGAAGAATTCGGTATGCATGCCTTCCTTGCCAGCAATACTGTGACTAACGAATACTATCCGCAGCTGGCAAAAGTGCTGTTTGAGACAGCCGTGAAGATCAAAGAAGAGACCGGTGTGAAGCTGTCCTTTATTAACCTTTCCGGCGGCGTAGGCATTCCCTACAAACCGGATCAGGAACCCAATGATATCATCGCCATCGGTGAGGGGGTACGTCAGGTATACGAAGAAGTGCTGGTACCGGCAGGTATGGGTGATGTGGCCATCTACACAGAGATGGGCCGTTTCATGACAGGCCCTTACGGCGGACTGGTAACTACAGCTGTGCATGAAAAACATACCCACAAGGAATATATCGGCTGATGCCTGTGCAGCCAATCTGATGCGTCCGGCTATGTATGGTGCATACCATCACATTACCGTTATGGGCAAAGAGGATGCTCCCTGCGATCACAAATACGATGTGACCGGTTCCCTGTGCGAGAACAACGATAAATTTGCCGTTGACCGCATGCTTCCGGAGATTGAAAAAGGAGATCTGCTCTTTATCCATGATACGGGTGCTCACGGATTTGCCATGGGATATAACTACAATGGCCGTCTGTGGTCCGCAGAAGTACTGTTAAAAGAAGATGGCAGCTTCGAAGTGATCCGTCGTGCTGAGACACCGAGAGATTACTTCGCTACCTTTGATCAGTTCCCGGTATTTGAGAAAATTTTCAGAGAGGTATAAGCAGGAATATGGAAGCATACTGGCAAAATGTGCTGGAAAGCTGTACCCTGTGTCCACGAAACTGCCGCGTAAACCGTCGAAACGGTCAGATTGGCTACTGTCAAGAGACTGCCGATCTGTCCGTCTCCCGGGCATCGCTGCACATGTGGGAAGAACCGTGCCTGTCCGGCAAAGAAGGAGCAGGCACGGTTTTTTTTACGGGCTGCAATCTGCGGTGTATCTACTGCCAGAACGCAGAGATCGCCGATGGAAACCACGGTGCCCATATCACACCCGGACGTCTCGCAGAAATTTTTCTGGAACTGCAGGAACAAAAAGCCAACAACATCGACCTCGTCACCCCCACCCATCATACACCAACGATAGCAGAGGCCATCACCCTGGCAAAAAAACAGGGTCTTACCATCCCCGTCGTTTACAACTGCGGAGGATACGAGAGCACAGAGACTCTTCGAAACCTCGAAGGCCTGATCGATATCTGGATGCCCGATATGAAATACGGAGAAAATGATCTGGCCCGGAAACTGTCTGGAGTGTCCGACTACGTCGAAATATCCCGTCAGGCGCTGACAGAAATGATACGCCAGCAGCCGCTTCCGGTATTTGATGAACGCGGAATTATGCAGAAAGGTGTCCTGGTTCGCCATCTGGTACTCCCCGGTCATCTGAAAAACAGCAGGATAGTTCTCGACTGGCTCTGGGAAAATGTATCTGACCATATCTGGCTAAGCTTGATGAGCCAATATACACCCCTGCGGGCATTTCCGGACACTCCCGAATTGGAGAGACGCATAACCAAAAGAGAATACGAAAAAATAACCACATATGCCCTGAATCTCGGTTTCACCAACGCCTATATCCAGGACAGAGAAGTGGCCAAAGACAGCTTCATCCCCGCTTTCGACTTAACCGGGATTCTCAAATAAACAGGATAAACAGAATAAACAGAGCGCCTGCCCTCCCTCTGAGGTATAGCTATATTGTATTTCAAACGAGCGCAACGTCTTTAGAAGCTAAGTGCCAACCCACACCACCTCCATAAGTCAGGAAAAACATGCCGTCTTCCACCGCCGGGTATCAGGTATATATTTTCAAACGATCAAAGCGCGCCCTTAGTCTTCAGGAGATCCAGTGCTTACGTAATCTTATGCTCGAAGGCATTCCTGAGAGCATTAGATGGAGTTAGCACTTAGCTCCTGAAGACGTTGCGCTTGTTTGAAAATATATACCTGATACCCGGCGGTGGAAGACGGCATGTTTTTCCGTCCGTCCCCAAAAAAACGAGAACCAGCCAAGCCAGTTCCCGTTTTTTTCAAAATCGACATATAACATATAATCTTAGAACATCTGCATCGTCCGCTTAATAATATCATCCTGCAAAGACTTAGACAGCGTAGTAAAATGCGCACTATAACCAGCCACACGCACCACCAGACTGCGATACTTCTCCGGATGCTTCTGCGCATCCAGCAGAGTCTCCACACTGACCACATTAAACTGCACATGCATACCCTTATTCTCAAAGAATGTACGCAAAAGCGCCACAAACTTCTCCAGACCCTCCTGACCCGTCAGAGCCGACGGATGGAACTTCTGGTTAAACAGCGTACCATTGGAAGCAATCATATGATCCAGCCTGGATACAGAGTTTGCTGTAGCCGTGGGTCCCTGTACATCCCGGCCCTGCATCGGTCCTACACCGTCAGCTACCGGAGTGTTGGCCAGACGTCCATCCGGGGTAGCACCCGTCTGAGCACCCAGAGGAACATTGGCAGATACCGGATACAGACCAGCCTGATACATACCGCCTCGCGGATTACGGTAATTCTCCAGAGGCTTAGTATACGTGTAAGCTACCTCCCGGGCAAAGAGATCGGCCTCCTCATCATCGTTACCGTATTTCGGAACAGCGGCGATCATCTTAAGAATCTCATCATAGCGTGTTCTGTCCGCATTGTCGATGCTGGACTGATAAACCGCCTGACAGATACGGGAAGCATCTTCCACGCTGACAGACTGTCCTGCTTTGATCAGCTCTTTCATGATATTTTCCGTAACTTCCGTACATTTCTGAATACTGAAACCACGACCATAGTTATTATCCAGAGCATCCTTGAAATCTTCCAGAGTCAGCTTATGCTG
>CALZMS010000086.1 GCA_945788595.1 uncultured Lachnospiraceae bacterium | reverse complement strand
GAATTGACGGTTCAGGATCAAAAGTGAGATTGCCAGTACGCCTAAAATAGGAATGACGATCATGGCTATAAAAAGAATAAAGAATACTTTTTTAAAGAGTATTTGCGAAGGACTCTTTTATCGGAATGAAGTTTGTTCATGTGCGGTATCCTCTCGTTTTTTGTCTTTTTTATTGTAAATCCTGCAAATACAGGATGCAACTGGAAAACGCTGAGTTCCCGTAATTTGCGCAGGAGAAACGCTGCATTTATTTATATTCTTTTGAGATTTTGGATTCCTTTGCTGGAATTTACTCTTGCAATGTTTTTAGCATACATTTACCTTTGAAAATTGGAAGTCGGTTTGTAAATTCAGCCCCAATTAATAGAATGTATAGTTGACATTATTAAAATATTGTAATAGTATAAAAATACTTGAAGAGATAGTGTCTTTTACTTATGAAAGGAGACATACACAGATATCCCATGGGAGCAAAAGACATTACAGAGAAAACGCTGGAATCCTACAGCGACGTTTTTGCAGACATTATCAATGTTCTCATGTTTCAGGGCAGGAGGGTCATTCAGGCGGAGGAGCTTGAAGAAAGAGCCCCCAGGTCTGTCTATAAAACCGATGGCAAGATACATGAGACGGAGAGAGATGTCGTGAAACGATGGAAAAAGGATGAACGTTATATTGCGTGTATAGGACTGGAGAATCAGACTTCATCAGATCCGGATATGCCGCTGCGAATCATACAATATGACGGAGCGGAATACAGAGCACAGTTACTAAAGGGCGGACAGAAAAAACGGTATCCGGTAGTTACGCTGGTTCTGTATTTTGGATTTGAGAGACCGTGGCCGTATGCGCCAGAACTCAGAGAACGGCTGCAGATTCCGGATGAATTAGAAAGCTATGTGAGTGATTATCAGATTAATATTTTTGAAATTGCTTATCTGACAGACGAACAGCTGGATATGTTTGAAAGTGATTTCCGGGTGATAGCGGACTATTTTGTGCAGATGAGAAAAACTGGCGAATATCATCCTGAGGCAAGAGAAATCCTTCATGTACGGGAGACGCTTCATATGCTCAGTGTGCTTACCGGAGACAGTCGCTTTGAAGATGTGAATAATGCAGAACAGAAAGGAGTGCGTACTATGTGTGAAGTATTGGATCGGATTGAGCAACGTGGATTAATACAGGGCAGGAAAGAAGGAAGGGAAGAAGGCAGGGAAGAAGGCCGGAAAGAAGGCATAGAAAAAGGCATAGAGAAAGGCATACAGCAAATGATATTCAGAATGTATAAAAATGGCTATTCCATTAAGCAGATTGCTACTGTTGCGGAAATGTCAGAGAAATCTGTGGAAAAGATTGTAGGTTAATATGAAGCTTAAAGAACGAGGCGCGTGTACCATGTGTGAAGTATTGGATCGGATTGAGCAACGTGGATTAATACAGGGCAGAAAAGAAGGAATAGAAGAAGGAATAAAAGAAGGCATACAGCAAATGATATTCAAGATGTATAAAAATGGCTATTCTATTAAACAGATTGCCACTGTGGCGGAAATGTCGCAGCAATCCGTAAAAATGATCATAGAATAATTTTCTGCAGATAAATCTAATATTTCAGTGAAACAAAACGCTGTTCTCAGATGAAAACTCGTCTGAAAATAGCGTTTTTTATTTTGCTGTCCGTCCTGACAATTACACATGAAGAAAAGATGAAGATATTTTAAGAATTCTTAAAGTAAGAATATTCCAGAAAAAAATATGGTATCCTGCCAGAGAACAATGCAAAAAGCGAGGAAATGCGTATGAAGAATGTTCTGGAATATCTGGAGAACAGTGCGACGCTGTGGCCGGACAAGCCTGGCGTGACAGACGAAAAAGGAACATACACTTTTCGTGAACTGTACAAAAAGAGCCGGAGTACGGCCTCTGCACTGGCAGAGTATGCAAAACCCCGGCAGCCGGCAGCAGTGTTTATGCCGAAGGGAAAAGACGCGCTGGTTTCCTTTTTCGGTATTGTGTATGTCGGTGGTTTTTATACTTTTCTTGATCCGGAGCTGCCGATGAGCAGACTTGGCATGGTGGTTACGATTTTAAAACCATCTGTGATTCTGACAGACCGTGAGCATATGGAGGAGGCCAGGGTGCATTTTCCCGGAGTCCTCTGTTTATGCGTGGAGCAATTGATGCAAAGCCATGAAGATACGGTATATCTGGAGCGGGTGCGAAGGCAGCAGCTGGACATGGATCCGCTATACGTAAATTTCACCTCCGGATCTACAGGAAAGCCCAAGGGAGTGGTGGTCAGTCATCGTTCCGTTATTGATTTCATTGATGTATTTGCGCGGACCTTTTCCATAGACGGAGATGAGCGTATTGCAAATCAGGCACCTTTTGATTTTGATGTATCCGTAAAAGACATATATTCTGCCATGAAAACCGGGGCAGAGCTGGTGATCGTACCGAGAGAACTGTTTTCCCGTCCGGCAGAGCTTCTGGATTATCTGTGTGAACACGAGATCACTACCATGGTCTGGGCGGTATCGGCACTATGTCTTGTGAGCATGTTTCACGGCTTGGATTACCGATGCCCGGATAAAGTAAAAAAGGTGCTGTTCAGCGGGGAAGTGATGCCGAAAAAGCAGCTGAAGGACTGGATGGAACATCTGCCGGAGGCTATGTTCGTAAACCTGTATGGCCCGACGGAGATAACCTGTAACTGTACATATCATGTGATAGACAGAAAACGGGAATATGAACAGGGGATACCCATCGGCAGGACTTTTGACAATGAGCAGGTGTTTCTGGTGGATGAGCAGGGCGTCATGGTAACAGAACCGGATATCCCCGGAGAGATCTGCGTGCGTGGTACGGCACTGGCACTGGGCTATTATAATAACGTAGAACAGACCGGCAGAGTTTTTGTGCAGAATCCGCTGCACAGTCTGTATCTGGATCCGGTGTACAGAACCGGCGATCTTGGGAAATACGATGCCAGGGGAGAATTGTATTTCTGCGGCCGGAAGGATTTTCAGATCAAGTACCGGGGGCATCGGATCGAGCTGGAAGAGATCGAGGGGGCCATGGAAAAAATCGACGGTGTGGAACGGTGTGTCTGTGTATTTGACGGGGAAAAGAGCCGTCTGTATGGGCTTTATACCGGAAATATAGACAAAAAGCTTCTGCATGAAAAATTATCGGCGGCGCTGCCGGCGTTTATGATTCCGGAGCGGCTTGTACAAAAGGAGAGTTTTCCGCTGACAAAAAACGGAAAGGCAGACAGAAAGGCACTTCTTGAGGAGATAAAAAACAGGGGTAAAGGATATGCTGGAAAAAAAGAACATTGAAGAACTGCTGAGAAAACAGATGACGCCATGTTATGTGTTTGATGAAGCAGAACTAAAGCGGAGGATAACGTATTTAAAAACAATGCTGCCGGACAGAGTTTCAATCTGTTATGCCGTAAAGGCAAACCCGTTTATTGCGTCATGGGCAGCAGCGCAGACAGAACGGGTGGAGCTTTGTTCTCCGGGCGAGGTCAATATCTGCCTTAAAGCAGGAATTGCGCCGGAAAAGATGGTGGTTTCGGGGGTTTACAAGACGCCGGATTATATAGACTGGCTGGCGCGGACGTATCCGGAGATCGGCCGTTACACTGTGGAATCCATGGAACAGCTGGCGGTTCTGTTTAAGGCGGGCCGTGATACAGGAAAACGAATTCCTGTACTGCTAAGGCTGACCAGCGGCAACCAGTTTGGAATGGATGAGACCGAGCTTCGGACCGTGATCCGTGATCGCGAGCTATACAAAGAGATAGACATCTGCGGCATCCAGTATTTTTCCGGTACCCAGAAACATACGGCCCGGCGGGTAAATAAGGAACTGGCTTTTCTTCAGAAATTGTGTCTGGATTTAAAGGAGAAGGAAGGATTCACTGTCCGGGAGATAGAATATGGCGGCGGATTTTTTGTTCCGTATTTTCAGGAAGACTCTTTTGATGAAGACACCTATCTTCAGGAAATCGCTGAGGAAATGGAGAATTTGTGTGATATTGCGGATGTGGTACTGGAACTTGGCCGAAGTGTTGCCGCATCCTGCGGTACCTATATTACCCGGGTGGTAGATGTAAAAACCAACAAAGGGCAGAAGTATGCCATCGCAGACGGCGGCATTCATCAGCTGATTTATTTTGGGCAGATGATGGCCATGAAAAAACCGTATGTGAAAAAATGGCAGGAAGCGGAAGAACAGCCCAAGGAAGATTGGACAATCTGCGGTTCACTGTGCACGGCCAACGATATTCTGGTCAAGCAGTATCCTCTGTCGGAAGTAAAAATCGGCGATGTGCTGCTGTTTGCGCGTACCGGCGCCTATAGTATGTCAGAAGGTATGGCTCTGTTTCTCAGTCGAGAGCTGCCGGCGGTGTTTGCCCTTGAGGAAAATGGTAAGATTAAGGAGCTTCGACGCCGTATTGCGGTGGATGAGCTGGTATAAACGTAACTGTCAGAACAGACAGAAAGGTCTGCTGATGGAGAAAAATCAGCGGTTTCGGATATGTACATAGTATCTGTAAAAATAAAAAGATAAAAATATAAAAAAGGAGATTGCAAGCTATGGAAGAATTACTGGATATTTTAAGAGAGTTTGAGCCGGGAGTGGATTTTGAACACTGCACAGATCTGATTGATGGGAAAGTTCTGAATTCCCTGGAGATCCTTTCTCTGGTGGCGGAAATTGAGGATGTGTTTGATATTACGATCCCTACCGTAGAGATCGTGCCGGACAATTTTAACTCTGCGCAGGCTATGTGGAACATGATCCGCCGTCTGCAAGAGGAGGAGTAAATGACCTCCTACTGTTCCTTTGCCTATCTGTTCCTTTTTCTGCCGGTGGTCCTCCTTGTCTATCATCTGATGCCGGAAAAAAAGCGGCCCTGTGTACTGCTGGCGGCCAGCTATGTATTTTTCTGGCTGATTAGCGGGAAATTGCTGCTGTTTTTGCTGTTTACCACGGCGTCTGTATATTATATAGGTAAAAGGCTGGACAAAGAAGGAGAGAAGAGAGACGCACTTTTAAAGACTGTGCCCAGAGAGGAAAAAAAGGTCATACGACAGACATGTCAGAAAAAGCAGCGTAAGTGGCTGGCTCTTGGCATACTTTTGCAGCTGGGGATCCTTCTTACCATCAAATATAGTGGATTTTTTGTGGAAAATATAAATCAGCTGCTGAAATGGCAGGAGATAGAGCCGTTTATAAAAGTGCCGAAGTTTGTAATGCCCATCGGTATTTCCTTTTACACCCTCCAGGCATTTTCTTATCTGACGGATGTGTATCGCGGAATCATACGGGCTGAGCAGAAGCTGTCCCGCCTGGCACTGTATATGAGCTTTTTCCCCAGCCTTATGGAGGGGCCGATCTGCCGTTACAGAGATATGGCTGACCAGCTGTCAGCGGGAAAAAAAATTACGTATCATCAGCTGACCTATGGAGTGCAGCGGATCCTGTATGGCATGATCAAAAAGGTGGTGATCGCAGACCGGCTGAATCCGCTGGTACAG
>CALZMS010000085.1 GCA_945788595.1 uncultured Lachnospiraceae bacterium | reverse complement strand
GAGGCCCGCCCTTTTGACGGACACTGCCCTTCTAATTCTTTGGTTATTTTTTCTGTTTTGCTTTCTCATCCCAGACGGATACGTCGATGCCGACTACTTCGGAGGTAAACGGTGTGCCGTCTTTTTTCTCGAAATGGGTTGTGGCTTTCTTTACGTACTTAAATCCGATGTACAACAGCGGAATATTGCAGTAGGCGATCAGGATATTGGCGAAGTCGGACAGGTTCCAGAGTGCACCAAGGTCGAGACCGGCGATGCTGGTGAGTACACCGAAGGAGATAACCACCAGACACAGTACACGGATTACGTTGATGAATACTTTGCTTCTGGAAATACGGTTTGCACAGATTTCTGCAAAGGACATAAAGCCCAGGAGGCAGGTGAAGGCGAACAGACCGAAGCATACGGAAATCAGCAGGGATACTACTGTATTAAAGGCTGTTCCGGGTGCCAGCTCTGTGGCGGAAGCCAGATATTTTGGCAACTTGCCCATCTCAAACCATGCCGCGGAGTTGTCTGTCTGCCATACGCGGCCCATAACTACGACGAATCCGGTCAGTGTACAGATGACTATGGTATCCAGGAATACGCCGATGGCCTGTACACAGCCCTGATCGCAGGGATGAGCGGCATCGGAAGCGGCTGCGGGCATGGTGATAGTACCCTGACCTGCTTCGTTGGACATAAGACCTCTCTTGACACCCTGAGCCAGTGCGATACCAAAGGCGCCGCCGAAGACTGCCTCAGGCTTAAAGGCCTCAGAGAATACTGCATAGAAGAACCACGGAATTCTTGTGAAATTCACCAGAATCAATACGACTACCGTAGCCACATAGATTACGGCCATGATCGGTACCAGGAAGTCTGTTACTTTTGTCACTTTTTTGATACCGCCGAAGGAAACAGCGATAACCACAACGATAAGAACTACAAATGCGATCCAGTACAGGGCGGAATTGGTATCGATGGTCTTGCCGGTCAGTACCTCAGCAATCTGGCCAACAGAAGATACAGTGTTGAAGCCCTGCGCCGGGAAGCACAGCAGCGCGTAGATGATATACATCAAAGACAGCACTACGCCGGCTACGGCAGAGCCTTTTAACAGACGTTTACCATAGAAGGCAAGACCGCCGATGTACTCATCGTCTTTTTTCTCCTTAAAGATCTGGGACAGCGTTGACTCTGTATAAGCTGTAGCCATACCAAAGAATGCGGATACCCACATCCAGAACAGCGCTCCGGGGCCACCCACGGAAATAGCGCCGGTCACGCCCAGAATATTGCCGGGGCCGACTCGCATGGCGGTAGAAAGAAAGAACGCTGCCAGCGGAGTAATACCGATGGCGGTTGCCTTACTCTTTCTGAGTACATTTAGACCATGTTTAAACTGTCTCACCTGGATAAATCCCAGTCTGCAGCTGAAATAGATACCGCTGCCGATCAGAAGAATGATAGCCAGTGAGAAATTTCCCAGAATTGGAATGTTAGCGTACCAGTCAAAGTTGGTGGGGAAATCCCAGAAAAGATCAGAAAGGATCTGGATCTTTTCGCACACCGCATTGATAGCGTCAAATAATGCCTGCATACTTTTCTCCTCTTTCCTGCTGTACTTTATATTTATATACGATATGCCAGATACGCACAGCAGTTTCTTATTAGCACCGTTTTATTATATAGGCTGTCCATCGGTTTTTCAATATCGGTAAAGCACATATTTACTGTTTCTTGTATTTATTTCATGCAAATGGTATGATAAAAAACAAAACGTGCAATAAAGGAGAATATCATGACACAGGAAGAATTCTATACCCATCTCGACCAGCTCTACGAAAACGGTGATCCGCAGGAAATCGAGCGTTTTCTGCAGTTTCATATAGATCTTTATCAGGATGGGGAGACCGTCAACCGCCCCCTTCTGATTGCTGCCCTGACGGAGCTTGGCGTATTTTACCGTGAAACGGAAAAACTGGAGGACTCCGCGGCCTGTCTGGAAAAGGCGCTCACCTGGATTGCCATTGTTAAAGGAAAGGATTCCATGGCCTACGCTACTACGCTGAACAATACCGCCATGACCTACCGGAAAATGCAGAAATACGAAGAAGCCAAAGTCTGCCTTACCGCCGCCCGCAAGCTTTTTGAAAACCATAACACACTTAATCATCCGCTCTATGCTTCCGTTCTGAATAACCTCGCCCTTACCTATATGGACGAAGGAAAAAAAGATGAAGGCATCGAGCTTCTGGAAAAATCACTGGAAATAATGAACAATCAGCCTGCACAATAATATATGTCCGCGCTGAAATTTTCCATCAATAATTTCCTTATCAGTAATTATTGCTATTTGAAATTGTTTGGTGTAAACTAACTGACGGATTTAAAAAAACTGATGAGGTAAACTATGTTTTCATTTCATAAAGTAACTTTAGAAGACAAAGACTGGATGCAAAAGCTTTTGCAGGAGGATGGCTGGTACGGCAGCGAATACAGCTTCGGTATCAACGTGCTCTGGGGCATCAAATACCATATCGAGGTGGCCCGGGCTCACGACTGCTGCATCGTACGCTACGGACTCTGCGGAGAATATCCCTGGGACGATATGATGCAGGGAGACTGCTGGATCTACTCCTTTCCCATCGGGAACGGCGATAAAAAAGCTATGCTGGATGAACTGCTGGAAGACTATCGCGCAAATGGTAAGACGCTGATCATGAATTCTCTTGGAGAAGAAGCCAGAGAACAGCTGCTTTCCTGGTATCCCGGTCAGTTTCTGATCGAGGAGAACCGGGATTATGAGGATTATATCTACGACCGGGAAAAGCTGGCCACTTTAAGCGGCCGAAAAATGCACAACAAACGTAACCACATCGCCCGTTTTAAGGAAACCGGGGAATGGAGCTATGAGCCCCTCAACGACAACAATCTGGAGGAATGCAAAGCCCTCTGCCGCCGCTGGGTCTTCTCCCGGGAAGATAAATGGAACGATGATATGGCCATCGAACTGAAAGTGCTGGATGCCGCCTTTAAGATGAGGGACGAGCTCGGCCTGATCGGCGGTGTACTGCGCCAGAAGGGCCAGGTGGTAGCCTTCTGCATGGGGGAAGCCGTCAATCCCGAGGTATTTGTGGTGCATTTTGAAAAAGCGCTGCCGGAATACCAGGGCGCCTATCCCATGATCAACCAGCAGTTTGTACAGCATGCCTGCGGCAGCTACAAATACATCAACCGGGAAGACGATGCCGGAGATCCCGGACTGCGCCGGGCTAAGCTGTCCTACTATCCGGAAATCCTGCTCAAAAAATACGACGCCAAGATGTCCCCGGTGGTCTTTGCAGACCGGAGCCGGTATGAACAGGATATTATCCACATCTGGCAGACCTGCTTTGGGGATGATGAAGACTTTATCCGGAGTTTTCTGGATCATCATACGGCAGAAGAAACCATGCTTCTGTATTTTGCAGACAACAAACCCGTGGCCATGGCCAGTTTTCTGCCCATGCGTATCCACCAGGGCGAAGACATGGTAGAAGGGCACTACGTCTATGCCGTAGCCACCCTGCCCGAATACCGGGGACGGGGCTATGCAGCGGAGATCTTAACAACCGCAAAGGAACTCTGGCAGGAACCTCTGCTGCTATCTCCCGCAGAAGAGGGGCTGTATACGTATTACCAGAAGCAATCGTTTTTTACCCAATATTTTCCGGTTAAGTGGGGAATCATTCCAGAAAATCCCGGTATTTCAGAAGAAAAGTGGAGTTTTGAAAAATTAGACTCCCGGGTTTACAAAGAAATACGCGATCTGTGCTTTGCCGGTGACGGCTATGTGGAATGGAATCAGGCAAACATAGAGTATGCTCTTCTGTATGCTAAAGGCGAAGGCGGACATGCGCTTTGTGTGACACATCCCTCTGCTGACGCATCGGCTGACTCTGCATGCGAAGATATTCTTTTGTACGAAACCGAGGGAGATACTTTAAAGGTTGTAGAAACCACGCTGACTGATAATGATTTGAAGAAAGCTGTGTGGATGCTTTTGGAAAAAACAGACTTAAAAAAGGCTGTGTATTCGCGACCGGGCGGCATGCTGTGGATTCCCGAAGACTACGAACTTACGCTTCAGGCTGAACAAGGATATTTCAATCTTTGTCTGGGATAAGAAAGTTTCAATATTCTATCCATTGTAAATACTACTCAATACGTAAATGGGAGCTGCTGCAATCTGGCGCCCTCCAGGTATATGTATAAGAATCGCGCGACTTTAGCGAGCACGACTCCGAGACTACAGGCTTGGAGCGAGCGCAGCAGGAGCACGAGGATTATACATATACCTGGAGGCCGCCAGATTGCAGCAGCTCCCTTAACATTCCCACTGACATTTAAAATGTCAAAACAATATGCAAAATCAGCATTTCCTCTCCCGTATTACTATAAGTATGAAACTTATCCGAATCAAACCGCAGAGAATCCTTCTCCCCGACATCATAGATCTTACCGTCCACTTCCAGCTGCAGCTGCCCCAGAGAAACCATCACATATTCCCTTGTATGCATACCATGACCACTGCTGGAATATTTCTGTCCCGGCATGATCTCTACCTGATAAATTTCAAAATGCTGCTTTTCCTCCGGAGAAAACAAATTGAAGATCTGGTACTGACTAATACCCTCTTTTATCGGCCGAAGATCCTCTTTTCTCTGCAGCACCATCTCATTCTGTGGTTCCTTTGTAAGCTCCTGCAATTCAATATGTAATCCTCTGGTAATCTTACCCAGCACGCCGATAGAGGGATTGGCCTCTCCACGCTCGATCTGTCCCAGCATACTCTTGCTGACGCCGGTCTGCTCAGAAAGCATATCCAGACTGATATTCTGCTGCTGACGAATCTTTTTCAGATTCCAGGCTATATTTCTCTGTAAATCCATACGCACCTCACTGCCTGTTTATTACAAGGCTCTGTATTATAATTCTTTGAAAATCAGTATTATATTCGCATTCTATTAATATTCATGCATAAAAAATGGCGCTCGTGTATAAACACGAACGCCTTTGTTCCCTACCATTATTGCCGAAGTGGATGGATTTGTCAATAAATTTTTTTCAGAGCCTCCGGTTATTCTTCCAGGTCAAACATAGTATTTAATGCCCAGATACCTGTTTTTGTGCGAAAAATATTCTTTCTGGCAGCCAGAGATGCTTCTTTTTTCACGCCCTCTTCATAGAGATTTACCAGGAAATCTGCCTCAACCAGGATCTGATAATCCATTCCTTCTATATTTTTATACGTATGATGATGCCCCACCAGATACATGATCCGCTCAATGCGTTCCTGATCCACACCCAGAGGCTTAAGCATCTTTTGTACCTCTGCCGGTCCAAGCTCCTCCTGGTGCGGTCCTTTGCAGTCGCCGTAGATGGCTTCACTGGGGCGGATACCGATATCGTGCACCAGAGCCGCCAGTTCCAGCGTCAGCTGCTGATTTCCGTCAAGTCCTTCTGCCAGACCGATCATCCGGGAAAACTCATACACCTTGAGAAAATGCTGGATTCGCTTGGGGTCTCCCTCGTCGAATTCCATCATT
>CALZMS010000084.1 GCA_945788595.1 uncultured Lachnospiraceae bacterium | reverse complement strand
ATGTAGTTGCTGGTCTCACGGCTGCTTCTTGCACGTTCTCTCTGTACCTGCATTTCGGCCTTAAAACCTTCTTCATCGATGGTGTAACCCTTCTCTTCCAGGATCTCCTTAGTCAGATCCAGCGGGAATCCATAGGTGTCGTACAGCTTGAAGGCATCTGCTCCTGCCAGAGTCTTTTCGCCTTTTGCTTCCAGATCAGCCTCCATATCGTTTAAAATGGACAGACCCTGATCGATGGTCTTATTGAACTGTTTCTCTTCGTTGGTCAGTACCTTAAAGATAAATTCCTTTTTCTCTTCCAGCTCCGGATAACCGTCTTTGGATCCTTCGATCACAGTGGCACTTAAGTCAGCCAGGAAATTACCTTCAATACCCAGCAGTCTTCCGTGACGGGCAGCACGACGGATCAGACGACGCAGAACGTAGCCGCGGCCTTCGTTGGTCGGCATGATACCGTCAGAGATCATAAAGGTGGCGGAACGGATATGGTCAGTGATCAGACGGATGGAAACATCATCATTATAGTTTTCCTCGTAGCTCTTATGACACATCTCGCAGACTCTGTTTCTCAGAGCACAGATGGTATCCACGTCAAAAATGGAATCCACATCCTGCACGACGCTGGCCAGACGCTCCAGACCCATACCAGTATCGATGTTTTTATTTTTCAGTGTCTCGTAGTTGCCGTTGCCGTCATTCTCGAACTGGGTAAATACATTGTTCCAGATCTCCATGTAACGGTCACAGTCACAGCCTACCGTACAGCCCGGTTTGCCGCAGCCGTATTTTTCTCCACGGTCATAATAGATTTCAGAACAGGGACCGCAGGGACCTGCACCGTGCTCCCAGAAGTTATCTTCCTTACCAAAACGGAAGATCCGTTCTGCCGGGATACCGATCTCCTTGTTCCAGATATCAAAAGCCTCGTCATCCTCCAGATATACGGACGGATACAGACGGTCGGGATCCAGACCCACAACCTCTGTCAGAAATTCCCAGGACCAGGCAATTGCCTCGTGTTTAAAGTAATCTCCAAAAGAGAAGTTACCCAGCATCTCAAAGAATGTACCGTGGCGGGCTGTCTTACCTACATTCTCAATATCACCGGTACGGATACATTTCTGGCAGGTAGCCACTCTTCTTCTCGGCGGAATCTCAGCGCCGGTAAAATACGGTTTTAACGGTGCCATACCTGCGTTGATCAGCAGAAGACTCTTATCGTTCTGCGGGATCAGGGAAAAACTTTTCATTACCAGATGTCCCTTGGATTCAAAGAAATCCAGATACATCTTACGAAGTTCGTTTACTCCATATTTTTTCACGATATTTTCCTCCTCGTGTGTGAAATCGTTCTGTCGACAGCTGTTATACTGTCTTCCACAGCTTTTTTTCTCTCTTAAAGCTCTGACATTCTACCATACTAACAAAACAGAGCTTAAAGCGCAAGAAATATCTGTTCAGAGGCTTTTACAGATATATTGGCTATCTGTGATTTGCCTTCACAGATATGCTGATTTATTCTCTGCCTTCAAGCCATCCCTCGAAGACTTTCAGCGTCTGTTCTGTAGTATCTTCATTATGCGCGTTGGATACAAACACTGCCTCGAACTGAGACGGTCCCAGATGGATACAATGATTGATCATATAGCGGAAATACTCGCTGAAAGCCTTCGTATCGGAGGTTTTTGCCTGCTCATAGTTCTTTACATCATTTTCGGTAAAGTACATGCAGCCAAGAGACGCAATGTAATTCAGCGTATAGGATTTTTCGTATTTGTTCAGCAGACCTTTCATACCTTCAAACAGATTTTTCGCAGTGTCAGCCATATGCGCATAGATAGACGGATCATTGTAAAGTATCTTTAACTGGGTCAGACCTGCAGCCATAGCTACGGGATTGCCGCTTAAGGTACCGGCCTGGTAAACCGGGCCCACAGGAGCCACCATTTCCATAATCTCTCGCTTACCGCCGTAAGCGCCCACCGGCATACCGGCGCCAATGATCTTGCCGTAAGTACGAAGATCCGGATCCAGGTCAAAATACTCTGCCGCACCGCCAAAGCCCATACGGAAGCCGGTGATGACCTCATCCATGATAAACACGGTGCCCTGGCTCTTGCACAGTGCCTGCAGATCATGCAGGAAATTTTTCTCCGGGATAACAATACCCATATTGGCAGCCACCGGCTCAACGATCACGGCTGCGATCTGCTCCGGATACTGGTCAAAAATGGCTCTTACACTATCCATATCGTTGTATACAGCTGTCATGGTATCCTCAGTGCAGCCCGCCGGAACACCGGCACTGTCCGGAATACCCGCAGTCATGACACCGCTGCCGGCTTTTACCAGCATAGCGTCGGAATGGCCGTGATAGCATCCTGCAAATTTGATGATCTTATTTCTTCTGGTATAGCCTCTGGCAGCGCGGATAGCACTCATAACGGCTTCAGTACCGGAGTTTACCATACGGACCATATCCATGCCTTTGACATGCTCACAGATAAATTCTGCCATCTCTACCTCAATGGCTGTAGCAGCACCAAAGCTGAGACCATGCTGGCAGGCACGGGTCACCGCGTCCAGAACTTCTTTGTTATTATGCCCTAGGATCATCGGTCCCCAGGAGCCGATATAATCGATATATTTGTTGCCGTCAGCGTCAAATACATACGCGCCGTCAGCGCCCTGGATAAACCGGGGATTCATACCCACTGAACCGTAAGCGCGAACTGGGCTGTTGACACCGCCCGGGATCACCTTCACTGCTCTTTCAAATAATGCTTCTGATTTTGTTGTTTCTGTCATCCTATCTTTCCTTCCTCTATACATTTAGCCAGTTCTTTTGCGTAATAGGTCAGATAAATCTGTGCTCCGGCACGGTAAGCACTTACCGCCATCTCGCACATGATACGTTCCTCATCCACCCATTTCATCTGGGCAGCAGCCTTAACCATAGCGTATTCCGCGCTGGTGGAGTAGGCTGCGATGGGTACATTCGTCACATCTTTAACTTTTGTGATCATATCGAGATAATTCATGGCCGGTTTGACCATGATAATATCTGCACCTTCCTCCACGTCTAGCAGAGCTTCTTTGACGCCTTCACGGGAATTGTGAGGATCCATCTGATATGATTTGCGATCTCCAAAGGAGGGAGCACTGCCTGCCGCGTCACGGAAGGGACCGTAGAATGCAGAAGCATATTTTACCGCATAAGACATGATTGGCACTTCCTTAAAACCATTCTCATCCAGACGATTTCTGATGGCAAGAATACGGCCATCCATCATATCGGACGGTGCCACCATATCTGCCCCTGCCTGTACGTGGCTCAGAGCTGTTTTTGACAGAAGATCCAGTGTAGCGTCATTTTCCACATCATGACCGCAGAGTACACCGCAGTGACCGTGAGAAGTATACTCACACATACACACATCCGTAATATAATACAGCTGAGGATAATGCTCTTTTGCATAACGAAGCGCCCGCTGCACGATACCATTCTCCGCATAGGCCTGGGAACCCATGGCATCCTTAACAGCCGGAATACCAAAC
This sequence comes from uncultured Lachnospiraceae bacterium, assembly GCA_945788595.1. Classification (GTDB taxonomy): domain Bacteria; phylum Bacillota; class Clostridia; order Lachnospirales; family Lachnospiraceae; genus UBA11957. The sequence continues at coordinate 2,066 of CALZMS010000084.1, read as the reverse complement.
AGCATGACACTGCTTACACCTGCAGTGATCAGACGCTCCAGTTCCTCGCCCATACGGTCCACGGTATAACGGAACTGTCCCGGCATGGAAGCGATCTCTTCCACCTTATTGGTTCCATCCATAACAAACATCGGATAAATCAAAGACGCTTTATCAACTCTTGTCTCCCGCACCATACTGCGGATCAGCTGTCCGCCGCGAAGACGTCTCGGTCTTTTCAGTAGATCCATTTTCTATTCCTTCTTTCTTTAACGGTCTGTTCTGACCGGTAATATACCTTTTGTTTATCAGTTTTTGGCTGCCACCTCACAGATCAGCTCCACAAGACTGTCCATAGAAGCTTCTTTTGCGGTATAGATCTGCATACCAAGGGCGCTGGCTGCGGCTGCAGTCTGGCGTCCGATGCAGGCCGCCTGAACCTTCGTATAATCAAGATCCGGGCAGGCGCTGGCAAAACCTTTTACTGTGGAAGCACTGGTAAATACCGCCATTACCCTCTTGCCGCTCTCAAAAATACTCTTCTGATCAAGAATGCCGGATACCGTATACGTAGTCGTATATGTGGAAACGTCCGTCACTGTCAGATTTTTTCCTTTTTCCAGCTCGGCGATGATCTCGTGATTGCCGATATCCGCTCTGGGGATCAGAATGTGATCTCCTTTAGCGGCCTCTTCTGCCAGCTTCTGTCCCAGATGTTCACCATCGAACACCTCCGGGATAAGATCCGGATAGAGACCAAATTTTTCCAGCTCTCGAGATGTTCCCTTACCTATGGAAGCAATCTTTACAGAACCAAGGGCACGGATATCTTTTCCGTATTTTTTCAGCTCCTCGAAGAATACCTTTACACCGGTGGGACTGGTAAATGCGATCCACTGGTAGGTATCCAGCACATCCAGAGCCTCTTTGAGCTTCTGATTATCTAAAACAGGCTGTGTACAGATTGCCGGAAGTTCCAGCACCTCCGCGCCGAGTTTGCGAAGCTTCATGGCCATCTGAGAGATCAGATCCCGCGGTCTTGTAACGACCAGTTTCATGCCGGAAAGCGGAAGCTTTTCATACCAGGCAAAACGGTCTGCAAGAGCGCATACCTTACCCACCACGATAATGGCAGGTGTTTCTATACCCTGACGGTCAACCTCCTGTTTTAAGGTTGACAGCGTAGCCACGACCCTCTTCTGCCCTGCTGTAGTTCCCTGCTGCAGCACTGCTGCCGGCATATCCGGATCCATACCTGCACCTAAAAGTCCATTACAGATATCTTCCAGTGCCGTGATTCCCATCAGAAATACTAGTGTGCCTCCGGTACGTTTCAAAGCCTCAAAATCACAGGTAAATACCTGTCCTGCTCTCTTATGACCGGTAATGATATGCAGGGAAGAACAGAAATCCCTGTGCGTCACCGGAATGCCATTGTAAGCCGGTACGGCCAGCGGAGAGGTGATTCCCGGCACAACTTCAAACGGGATATGATTCAGCGTCAGAAGCTCCAGCTCCTCGCCGCCGCGGCCAAACATGAAGGGATCTCCGCCCTTCAAACGTACCACCGTATGGCCTTTTTCAGCCTCTTCCAGAAGAAGGCGGTTTGTCTCATACTGAGGCTTGATATGGTGACCGGAACGCTTACCCACATTAATGCTGCGGGTGGTCTCCGGAATCAGGCTCAGTACACCGTCCCCTACCAGACTGTCATAGACGATCACATCTGCCGTCTCGATCAGCTGTTTTGCTTTTAGTGTCAGAAGCCCCACATCTCCAGGACCTGCCCCCACCAGGAATACCTTTCCCGGCTCGGTTTTATCGTATAAACTGTTTTTCAGCTTTTCAGCCAGTTCACAGCCCAGTTTTTCCGGCTCGTCCACAGAACCGGCCAGTGTACCTGTATTCCAGGCTTCTGTTGCCTCATCAAAATACAGACCCTGCAAAAAGATCTGGTTTCCCTGAATCGTCGCGTGAGCAGCTATGGGAGAAGTACATCCTCCGTCAAGAGCTGTCACGAAAGCCCGCTCACTTAAAGCGGCCAACGTAGACTGCGGATCACCAAAACCTTCCAGAAAGCTGTAATC
>CALZMS010000083.1 GCA_945788595.1 uncultured Lachnospiraceae bacterium | reverse complement strand
AACTGTTTAATGAAACGGCTGACTTCACCGATATCCACACCAGCACCTTTAGCGATCCGCTGCTTTCGGGATACATTTAAAATATCCGGATTGGATCGTTCCTTCGGCGTCATTGCAAGAACGATAGCTTCCTTACGGGCCAGATCTTTTTCATCGATCATACTCTCGATGTCCTTCATCTTACCGCCGACACCCATGCCTGGCAACATACTTAAGACACTGGAAATACCGCCCATATTTTTCATCTGGTTCATGCTTTCAAGATAATCATCGAAGCCGAACTGGGCTTTTTTGAGCTTCTGCTCCATCTCTCGGGCTTTTTCCTCGTCGATGCTGGCCTGTGCCTTTTCGATCAGACTCATCACATCGCCCATGCCAAGAATACGGGAAGCCATACGGTCAGGATAAAACTGTTCCAGATCAGAGAGTTTCTCACCCATACCTACATACAGGATCGGTTTGCCGCTGATGGCTTTTATGGAAAGGGCTGCACCGCCTCGGGCATCACCATCCAGCTTTGTCAGAATAACACCATCAATGCCCACATCCTGGTTAAAAGTCTCTGATACATTCACAGCATTCTGTCCTGTGGTAGCATCCACAACAAGAATCGTCTGATCGATCTCTACAGCAGCTTTGATATCCTTCAGCTCCTGCATCATCGCCTCGTCTACCTGCTGGCGACCGGCCGTATCGATGATCACAACATTTTTCTTTGTCTGTTTTGCATACTCTATGGATGCTTTGGCAATATCCACCGGGCTTTTTTGATCACCCATGGAAAATACTTCAACGCCCTGTTTCTCACCATTGATCTTTAACTGTTCAATGGCTGCCGGTCGGTAAACATCCCCCGCCACCAGAAGCGGCTGACGTCCTTTTGCCTTTAACTTACCGGCAATCTTGGCAGAAGTCGTTGTCTTACCGGAACCCTGAAGACCCACCATCAGAATCGTGGTAATCTCATTTCCCGGACGAAGGACGATCTCCGTTGTCTCGGAACCCATCAATTTGATCAGTTCTTCATTAACGATCTTGATCACCATCTGTCCCGGATTCAGTCCGGTCATGACATCCTGGCCAATGGCCCGCTCCTGCACTGCCTTGGTAAACTGCTTTACAACCTTAAAGCTGACATCTGCTTCCAGCAGCGCCATTTTGACTTCACGAAGAGCAGTTTTTACATCTGCTTCCGTCAGACGGCCTTTGCTTCTCAGATTTTTAAATACATTCTGCAGTTTCTCAGTCAAGCTGTCAAATGCCATATAACGTCTCCCAGGGAACTTACAGTTCCTCCATTATGCTGTCGGAAATCTCCGCCACCGTTTTCTTTACTTCTTCCAGATTATCTGCCGTGCAACCGGAAACTGTCTCCCGGATACGGCCTACTTTTGCCTTCAGATCCAAAAAGCGTTTGACTAACATCAGTCTCTCTTCATATCCGGCCAGCAGCTTATCCACACGCTTCACCTGGTCATGCACGCCCTGACGGCTGATGCCAAGCTCTGCGGCCACCTCGCTGATCGAATAATCGTTGAGGACTACATCCTCGTATATTTCTCTCTGATGCTCTGTCAGCAGCTCTCCGTAAAAATCATACAGCAAAGCTTTCTCAACAAATGCTTCCATTTCCAACACCTTGGTTATCTTACACTACGAGTTACAGTATGTCAAGCATTTTTTCTTGACAAAGCAAAAACTTTTTTTGACTTTTTTACAGACTTGGACGGATCAGCTTCGGACGGAAGCCCTGAACCTCCAGTTCCTTAAGAATCTTCTCTTTGTGCTCTGTTCCGAAAGCTTCCATAGTGATCTTCAGCTCTACCGCAGCGTTTCTGTTGGTGCTGAAGAACTGGTTATGATCCAGACGGATCACGTTTCCGCGCTGGTCAGCGATCAGTCCGGCTACTCTGGCCAGCTCACCCGGTTTATCCGGCATCAGCACGGATACTGTAAAGATTCTGTCTCTGGCGATCAGTCCGTTCTGCACTACAGAAGACATCGTGATCACATCCATATTTCCGCCGCTTAATACAGAAACGATCTTTTTGTTCTTTACATCCAGATGCTTCAGGGCAGCCACGGTCAAAAGACCGGAGTTCTCCACGATCATCTTATGATTTTCTACCATATCCAGGAACGCAACGATCAGCTCATCATCTTCCACGGTAATAATATCGTCCAGATTTTTCTGAATATACGGAAAGATCTTCTCGCCGGGAGTCTTTACCGCAGTACCATCGGCGATGGTATTGGCATCATCCAGAGTACATACCTTTCCGGCTTCAAGAGAGACCTGCATACAGTTGGCATTCAACGGCTCCACACCGATCACTTTAATATTGGGTTTTAACAATTTGGCCAGAGTGGAAATACCTGTAGCCAGACCGCCTCCGCCAATGGGTACCAGAATATAGTCTACCAGGGGAAGCTCCTGAATGATCTCCATGGCTATGGTACCCTGGCCTGTAGCTACCGCCAGATCATCGAAGGGATGAATAAAGGTATAGCCATGTTCTGCTGCCAGTTCATAGGCATGGGCACAGGCCTCATCATAATTGTCTCCGTAAAGTACTGTATCCACGCCGTAGCTTCTGGTGCGCTCCACCTTGATCAGGGGAGTTGTAGTGGGCATAACGATGGTTGCCTTTACACCATAGGCTTTTGCGGCATAAGCCACGCCCTGGGCATGGTTGCCGGCTGAAGCCGTGATCAGTCCTTTCTTCTTCTCTTCATCGCTCAGTGTGGAAATTTTGTAATAGGCTCCTCTGAGCTTGTAGGCACCGGTATACTGCATGTTTTCCGGTTTCAGATAGATCTTGTTGCCGTAACGATTGCTCAGCTCCTCACTGTACAGAAGCTTCGTCTCCCGGGTCACCCGATGTACGATCTCCGTTGCCTCCTCAAATTTCTCCAATGTCAACATTTCTTCCATCCTGTTTTCCTCCTCTAGTTCTCTGTACGGAATAATGCCTCAACATACTGATCCGGATCGAATTTTTCCAGATCATCTATGGTCTCTCCAACACCGATATATTTTACCGGGACATCCAGTTCAGACTGGATCGCCACGGCAATACCGCCTTTGGCTGTACCGTCAAGCTTTGTCAGAACGATACCGGTAAGCTTTGTCACCTCGCCGAACTGGCGGGCCTGCATCAGAGCATTCTGTCCTGTGGAGCCGTCCAGTACCAGCAAAGTCTCCATATAAGCATCCGGATATTCTCGCTCAATAACGCGGGAGATTTTTCCAAGCTCCTGCATCAGATTTTTTTTATTGGAAAGACGGCCTGCGGTATCGCAGAGAAGCACATCTACGTTTCTTGCCTTTGCCGCCTGCACAGCATCATAAACGATGGCCGCCGGGTCAGCGCCTTCCTGTCCGCCGATCATCTCCACACCGGCCCTCTCTGCCCATACAGACAGCTGGGTACCGGCTGCCGCTCGGAAAGTATCTGCCGCTGCGATCAGCACTTTCTTTCCCTCGTTTTTCAGTTTACCGGCCAGTTTGCCCACAGTCGTAGTCTTACCAACACCGTTGACGCCCACCACCAGCACTACGGATTTTCTTTTTTCAAATTCATAATCTTCTTCGCTTGTCTTCATCTGTTCCCGGATCGTACTGATCAAAAGATCACGGCAGGCTATAGGCTCGTGGATCTTCTGTTCTTTTACCTGTTCTCTCAGACGGTCAAGGATCTTCTCGGTGGTAGCCACACCAAGATCTCCCATGATCAGAGTCTCTTCCAGTTCTTCATAAAAATCTTCATCGATCTTTGAAAATCCATGAAAGATGGCATCCATACCGGATACCACCGTGTCTCTTGTCTTGGCCAGTCCGGCCACCAGACGTTTAAAAAAGCCTTTTTTTTCTTCAGCCATATTTATCTTCTCTCCTATTTATCCAGATCATTTTCGATCAAATCTACAGACACCAGTGTGGACACACCTTTTTCCTGCATAGTGATACCGTACAGACGGTCTGCCGCATTCATTGTACCACGTCTGTGGGTAATGACAATAAACTGCGTATTTTTAGTAAGCTTATGCAGATATTCCGCAAACCTGCTGACGTTTGAATCGTCAAGAGCCGCCTCGATCTCATCCAGAAGACAGAAAGGTGATGGCTTCAGATTCTGAATGGCAAATAACAGGGCAATTGCTGTCAGTGCCTTTTCTCCACCGGAAAGCTGCATCATATTCTGCAATTTTTTGCCCGGAGGCTGAGAAATGATCTGCACACCGGCCTCCAGAATGTCTTCTCCTTCCACCAGTTCCAGCGTACCTTTACCTCCGCCGAAAAGATCCTTAAAAGCCTTATCGAATTCCCGGCGGATGTCCGCAAATTTTTCCGCAAACTGGCGGCGCATACCGTCATCCAGCTCCTGAATGATCTTTTTGAGGGTCTCCTGCGCAGTGACAAGATCCTCATGCTGTGCAGAAAGAAAGCTGTGACGTTCCTCCACCTCTTTGTACTCTTCGATGGCATTGACATTGACCGGACCCAGTTTCCGGATATCTTCCTTTATCTCATTCAGCTGTTTTTTAAGCGTACCTCTTTCCGGTACGTCCTCCATACGGTAGGACGCAGCCTGCATCGGTGTGATCTCATACTCATCCCATATATAATTGATCTGCGCCTCCTGATTTTCTTCCAGCTTATCCAGCTGGCTTCTCAGACGGTAACACTCCTTATCGAGACGATTCAGATGTTCCGAAAGCTCGTCCCTGCGGGCAAAAAACTGACGATGGGTACTCTGCAGTTTCTCTTTTTTTGCCTGATCCTCTGCAAGTACCTGCTGCAGTTCTTCTCCCTGTGCTTTGCCGGCCGCCATAGTTTCTTCAATTGCTGCGATCTGATCCCGTTTTTCCTTTTCTTCTTCTTCACGCTCCAGCTGTCTGGCTTCAATATCTGTTTTTTCTTCCTCCAGAGACTGGATCTCCTTGTGTATTCGGGTCAGATTTTCCTGCTGGAATGAGAGTTTCTGAGAAAGCTCTGCAGCTTTCAGATGCAGACCCTCCAGCTGCCTGGAAAGTCCGTTCTCCTGCTCTCTTTGCCGTTCCAGCAAAGTCTCCTGAGAAAGCGCCGTCTGCATAGAATCCTTTTCAGAAGATTTCAGCGTCTTCATTTCCTGCTGCAGCGCCGTACGGAACTCATCGATCTCCCGGATCTGAGATTCTATCTCGGAGCTTTCTGTTTTTAACTGACTGAAGCCTGACTGGATCTCACGAGTACGTTCTTCGGCCTGACGGATATTCATCTGTGCCGTATTCAGATCCAACTGTTTTTCCCTGATCTGCTCGTCCAGATCGCTCTTCTCATCCCGAAGAGCATTCCGAAGATTTCGTTTGGATTCCAGACCTGTCTTTCTTTCTTCAAGATCTGTCTTCAGTTTCTTAACCTGCTTTTCCAGTTCTTCGATCTCGCGGCGCCGTCCAAGAAGGTTGCTGGAGTTTTTAAATGCACCACCCGTCATCGATCCGCCCGGATTCAAAAGCTCTCCCTCCAGAGTTACAATACGAAGGGTATGATGACTTTTTTTCTGCAGGGCAATACCGTGATCAATGTTCTCTACCACCAGTGTGCGGCCCAGAAGTGAACGCATCAGCTCTTCATATTCCGGATCT
>CALZMS010000082.1 GCA_945788595.1 uncultured Lachnospiraceae bacterium | reverse complement strand
AATAAGATTATCTTACATCAATTCAGAGGTTTACACAAACTTTGGGAAACTCCCTCGTACACTCTTATTTTTCTATCACCTAATTACAGTTTCAACCCTTTAAACAAAGATCCCAGAGAAGTACCAATATTCTCAGACTTCGGAAGCTCAAAATGAGTTTCTTCCTCTTTTTCCTGGGGGGCTTCGATTAAAGCTTTCATGCTCAGACTCAGTTTACCGTCTTTGATAGCAGTAACTTTAACCTTAACAGTATCGCCTACAGATAATACATCTTCCGGTGTTTTGATACGCTTATCACTAATCTGGGAAACATGGACCAGACCAGAGATACCATTACCGAGATTGATAAATGCACCGTAAGGTTTAATAGTTTCTACGATACCTTCGGTAACCAGACCAACTTTAACTGCATCCATTTTTTCCTGACGTTCTTTTTTAGCTGCTTCACGCAGAAGCTCTTTTGCGGAGAGTACCAGACGCTTTTCTTCCGGTACCACGTCCAGAATCTGTACTTTCAGCTCTTTTTTCAGATAGTCCTCCAGATTTTCTACATAACCCAGAGCCAACTTGGAGGCCGGGATAAATCCGCGGATACCTTCTACCATGGCAATGACACCGCCTTTGACAACGCCGGATACAGTTACTTCGATAACTGCGTGCTCTTCCTGCAGCTGCAGGAGATTATCCCAGATACCTCTTTCTTCGTCATCAATCTGATCCAGTTTTTTGTTTCTTTCCTCTACTTCTTTGAGGGATGCATCGATCTCCTGCTCCAGATCCTGCATAGTTAAATTTTCTTCGTTCATGTAAAATCCTCCGTTCTCCCGTAAATTATCGGGACTCATGTATTTATATTATCATAGAAAGGAACAGAATATAAGAGAAATATAGTATAACCCAGCATAATTTACGAAATTAATAACCATATGCTGACGATTTGAACATAGCCTTTTATAAATAATGAAAAGATGAATAATGAACTGAACTCAGTTTAATAATTCATCAGAGAAGTTTATTGACAGTATTTTGGAAAATCAACGGAAAATGTGGATAAGGAAAGTAAAGATAAGCCAGATTGTGCATATTTCTTCTGGGCAAAATTGACCCTGTGGATAAAAAATGATATGATAAAAAAAATTTGGGAAAAACAGTCCCCGGAGGTTACATACATGCGAAAAAAGAACAGAATCTATATTCTTGGCCATAAAAATCCGGATACGGATTCCATCTGCTCGGCCATTGCGCTGGCATATCTGAAAAATCATACGGAAGAAGGCTCTTTTGTGGCTAAGCGTGCCGGTCAGATGAATGAGGAAACTGAATATGTGCTGAAGTATTTTAAAATGGCGGCGCCGGGCTATCTTCCGGATGTGGGAACGCAGGTAAAGGATATGGAGATTCGTCCGCTTCCGGGAGTTTCCAAAGAAATTTCTGTGCGGAAAGCATGGGATCTGATGCAGGAGTTGAATGCAGTGACATTGCCATTGACGGATAAGGATAATCATCTGGAAGGAATTATTACTGTAGGTGATATTACGGACAGTATGATGAATCAGAATCCCCGGGCACTTTCAGAAGCTGGAACTCCATTTGGTCATATTGCGGATACTCTGGATGGAACTGTAGTGGTCGGTAAAAGAGAAACTCTTTTTGAGCAGGGAAAGATTTTTATTGGTGCAGCCAATCCGGATCTTGTTCGCAAATATATTGAACCGAAGGATCTGATCATTCTTGGAAACCGGGCAGAGGATCATTTGTGTGCGGTGGAAATGCACGCCAGTTGTATTGTTGTAGGACTGAATGCAGATATTTCTCCTGTAATCTTAAAATATGCTGAGGAGATGAACTGCGGTATTATCCGTTCTCCTTACGATACATTTACGATCGCCCGGATGATTACCCAGAGTATTCCGGCCAGAGCTCTGATGACATCGGAAAACCTGGTGACCTTTAATCTTCTGGATTTTACAGATAAGATCAGTGTACTGATGGGGCAGAGACGTTTCCGTGATTTCCCCATTCTGGATCAGAATAACCGTTATGTGGGTACGATTTCCCGGCGTAATCTGTTAAATATTCAGAAAAAGAAAGTAATCCTGGTGGATCATAATGAACAGTCACAGGCAGCGGATAATATCAATGAGGCGGATATTTTGGAGATCGTAGATCACCACCGGATCGGTACGCTGCAGACGATGCAGCCGATTTTGTTCCGAAATCAGCCGGTGGGCTGTACAGCAACCATTATCCGGCAGATGTATCAGGAAAAGGGGCTGGAGATACCGGCGAATATTGCGGGCATTCTGTGCGCAGCTATTCTTTCGGATACACTCATGTTCAGATCACCCACCTGCACGGCTTTGGATGAGCATACGGCCAGAGAACTGGCCGATATTGCAGGTATTCAGATCGAAACTTTTGCTGCGGAAATGTTCAGGGCAGGCAGCAATCTGAAAGATAAGACTGCAGAAGAAATCTTTTATCAGGATTTCAAAAAATTTGTTGCCGATGAAGTGAGTTTTGGCGTTGGACAGATCAGTTCTATGGCATCGGATGAGCTTCATGAAATAAAAGAGCGACTGCTTCCGTATATGGAGCAGGAGTGTGGAAAACACAGTATGCAGATGATATTTTTTATGCTTACCAATATTCTTGAGGAGACTACAGAGCTGATTTTTTGTGGAGATGGAGCCAGTGAACTGGCACAGAAGGCTTTCAGAACAAAGGCAGAGGAACACAGTGTAATTCTGAAAAATGTGGTTTCCCGTAAAAAACAGCTGATTCCGGCTATGATGCGTGTGCTGCAGGAGCAGTAGAAAAAATGAGAGAGGGAAAAACTATGGCTAAACAGGTGTGGAAGGCAGGAAATATGCTGTATCCATTGCCGGTGGTAATGGTCACGGTCAGAGACCGTGCGGGAAAAGCAAATATTATAACGGTAGCCTGGGCGGGGACAGTCTGTACTAATCCTCCTATGCTGTCGATTTCAGTTCGTCCGGAACGGTATTCTCACCGGGCGTTGATGGAGACAAAAGAGTTTGTGGTAAATCTGACAACGGAAAAGATGGTACGGGCTACGGATTACTGCGGTGTGAAATCTGGTCGGGATGTGGATAAATTTAAAGCTTCCGGTCTGACGCAGGCACCGGCCGAAAAGGTCAGTGCGCCGCTGATTGAAGAGTCTCCTGTCAATATTGAATGTAAAGTGAAAGAAATCCGTCATTTGGGATCCCATGATTTGTTTTTGGCAGAGGTAGTTGCTGTACATGCGGATGAATCCTATATGAATGAAAAAGGCAAATTTGAACTGTCCAAGGCAAACCCTATCGTTTATTCTCATGGTGAATATTATGCTCTGGGAAAGCGTTTGGGAACGTTTGGTTATAGTGTTAAGCAGAAAAAGAAACATTAAACTGTGGTTTGTTGTGGAAAGTGTTGAGTTTTTGTGCCTAAAATAGGGACAATCGGGTGGAAATGTTAAATATACCGGCGGTCGTTGAAAAACTGATACAATTATGATACAATATTGTAACTAGAAGTATAAAGAATGTAAATTTTACGGGACAGGGGAGAGAAGTTTCGTAGAATCGGTTACTAGGGGGCAGTCATAGATATTTTGTATAGCTTATGTTTTTTGGCTATATTGCATATATTTATTATCAGCTCGGGAAAGAAGAGAACGTCGAAACCAGAGGAGCTTTTTTATGGAACAATATGTGATCAAGGGCGGAAATCCGCTTGTTGGTGAAGTTGAAATAGGTGGTGCCAAGAATTCTGCGCTGGCTATTTTGTCTGCAGCTATTATGACAGATGAAACTGTGTATATTGATAATCTTCCGGATGTGCGGGATATCAATGTACTTCTGGAGGCAATTCAAAAAATTGGTGCAGTAGTGGAAAGACTGGATCGTCACAGTGTTCGGATCAATGGTTCTACTATTGGCGATATCAGTGTGGACTATGAATTTATTAAGAAGATTCGCGCTTCTTATTATTTGCTGGGAGCACTTCTTGGAAAATATAAAAAAGCAGAGGTTCCGCTTCCGGGCGGCTGTAATATCGGCAGCAGACCGATTGATCTGCATCTGAAGGGATTCAGAGCCTTAGGTGCTCAGGTGGATATCCGTGGAGGTTCTATCTGTGCCAATGCGGAAAACGGACTGGTAGGAAAACATATTTATCTGGATATGGTTTCTGTAGGGGCTACGATCAATATTATGATGGCTGCCTGCATGGCCAGTGGATATACGATTCTGGAGAATGCTGCCAGAGAGCCTCATGTTGTGGACATTGCCAATTTCCTGAATTCCATGGGAGCTAATATTAAGGGAGCAGGTACAGATGTGATCCGTATTCGTGGTGTGGAGAAGCTGCATTCCACACATTATTCTATCGTACCGGATATGATAGAGGCAGGAACGTACATGATGGCGGCAGCTGCTACAAAAGGTGATGTGCTGATCAAAAACGTGATTCCGAAGCATCTGGAGGCCACGACAGCCAAACTTCTTGAGATGGGTTGTGAAGTACAGGAGTTTGACGATGCCGTCCGTGTTATCGCCAATAAGCGTCTGAGACGTACACATATCAAGACTTTACCGTATCCGGGGTATCCCACAGATATGCAGCCGCAGATCGCTGTGGTTCTGGCTCTGGCCAGCGGTACCAGTGTGGTGACGGAGAGTATTTTTGAAAATCGTTTTAAATATGTGGATGAGCTGGCCCGTATGGGAAGCTGCATTAAGGTAGAGGGAAATACCGCCATTATTGATGGTGTGGAAGGTTTTACAGGAGCCAGAGTCAGTGCTCCCGATCTTCGCGCAGGTGCAGCGCTGGTAATTGCTGGTCTGGCTGCGGAAGGTATTACTGTGGTGGATGATATCGTATATATCCAGCGCGGGTATGAGGATTTTGAAATCAAGCTGGCTGGTCTCGGAGCGGAGATCGAGAAGGTATCCAGTGAGAAGGAGATTCAGAAGTTTAGACTGAGAGTCGGTTGAATATGAAAGATAGAGAGGGTGTATCTGCGATAGCAGGTACACCTTTTTTAGAAGCAAAAAATTTTGTCAGGACATATAAATGTATAGATTATAAACATCCGGAAGACGACGATATGGTTTGTATTTTTCTCAAATGTACTCTGGATAACTGTACATCAAAAGTATTCGATCTATATCGCTTAGAGAATGAAAAATTAGCTGAATATTGGGATTGTATAATGCATGTTGATGGAATGACGTGTAATGATTTAAATGGACAGTTTTAAGTTTTATAAAAGAAACGGGCAGGTGTCAAAATAACATCTGCCCGTTTCTCTTATTCAGAATCAGTTTTTGTAGCTCTGCAGAATTTCTGCTTTGTCCAGTTTCTCCCAGGGCAGATCCAGGTCATTTCTGCCGAAGTGGCCGTAGGCTGCGGTCTGTTTGTAGATCGGACGGCGAAGGTCAAGCATTTTGATGATGCCGGCCGGACGGAGATCAAAGTTCTCGCGGATGATCTCTACCAGACGGGTGTTGGACAGTTTTCCGGTACCGAAGGTGTCTACCATGATGGATGTGGGATGAGCCACACCGATGGCGTAGGACAGCTGGATCTCGCATTTGTCAGCAAGACCAGCGGCTACGATATTCTTAGCCACGTAGCGGGCTGCGTAGGCTGCGGAACGGTCTACCTTAGTGCAGTCCTT
>CALZMS010000081.1 GCA_945788595.1 uncultured Lachnospiraceae bacterium | reverse complement strand
ACCATGATTATGGCCCGGTGTTCTACGCTTCTGAGGTAAAACCGGCAGAAAAACCGGCACAGGAGCTGGTCTACTTCTCATAAAACGAATAAGGAGCAAACCATGTATCTGATCGTAGGCCTGGGCAATCCGGGCATGAAATATGACGCAACAAAACACAATATGGGCTTTAAGGTCATCGATGAGCTGGTGGAAACGTACCGTATCCCGTCTTCTGGTACATCCTTAAAGGGAATGTACGGAAAAGGTATGATCGGCGCTGAGAAAGTGATCCTGATAAAGCCCATGACCTACATGAACAACAGCGGCGAATGTGTCCGTGCCTTCGTGGATTACTATAAAGTAGACCCGGAGGAAGAGGTGATCATTATTTACGATGACATCACGCTGGAACCGGGAAGTATCCGGATCCGCAAAAAGGGCAGCGCCGGAGGCCACAACGGCATCAAGAGCATTATCGCCCACCTGGGTACGGAGAAATTCAAAAGGATCCGCGTAGGTGTGGGAGAAAAGCCGAAAGACTGGGATCTGGCAGATTTTGTGCTGTCTCCCTTTAGACCGGAAGAAAAGGACGCTGTCCGGGAAGGTATCGAGAAAGCGGCAAAGGCCGTGGAGGTCATACTGACCGACGGCGCAGACGCAGCCATGAATCAGTATAATAAAAAAGCAGCAAAGCCCAAAGAATAAACGGTTCGATGAAACGTTTACGGATATGCTTGGCAAAAAGAAGAGACAGGCACGGAAATGCTCCGTTGCCTGTCTTTTGGTCACGTAAAAATGAGGAGAGAAAGAAGCATGCATACATTTCTTTATCCCCTTTCGCAGCTGGCGGAATATGGGGAGATCCGGGAAAAACTGAAAAAAGAAACAGGGATCATCCAGATCAGTGGCTGCGTGGAATCGCAGAAGGCGCAGCTGGCTTTTGGTCTGTCAGATCTCTCTCATATGAAGCTGATTGTGGCAGAAAATGACCTGAAAGCCCGGCAGTTTTATGAGGATTACTGCTTTTTTGACAAAGAGGTGCTTTTGTATCCGGCCAGGGATCTGATTTTTTATCAGGCAGATATTCACGGTAATCTGACCACGAGACAGAGAATGCAGGTCATTAAAGGGCTCATTGAGAACCGGGACGTAACTGTAGTGACCAGCATTACGGCCTGCATGGAAAAGCTGATGCCGATAGAAGGAATCGCAGAGGCTGTGATCACCATAGACTTTGACAAAGAACAGGATCCGGAGACACTGAAAAAGAAACTGGCCTGGATGGGATATGAGCGCGTATCCCGGGTGGAAATGCCGGGACAGTTCAGCATCCGGGGCGGAATTCTGGATATTTTTGCGGTGACGGAGGAAATGCCCTGGCGTGTCGAATTTTTTGATACAGAGGTGGATTCCATCCGAAGCTTTGAGGTGGAAAATCAGAGATCCGTGGATAACCTGGAGAAGATCGTCATTTATCCTGCCCAGGAAATGATCCTTTCAGAAGAACTGGCAGAAAAGGGTGCAAAGAAGATCCGCCGGGAGATGGAAAAAAACGTGGAGATCTTCCGAAAGGATTTTAAAACAGAAGAAGGAGCCCGTTTAAAGAATACAGTGCAGGAGCTTTTAGAGCGGATGGAAGAGCTGCAGGAGTTTTCCGGTATGGAATCGCTGCTTACGTATTTTTATCCTGATGCACAGACGTTTCTTTCTTATTTTGATAAAGACGCGGTGATTGTTCTTGATGAGCCCAACCGTATCGTGGAGTGTGCCGGTGCATCGGAGAGGGAATTTTCCGAGAGTATGTCTCACCGATTGGAGAGCGGATATATTCTGCCGGGACAGATGGAACTGCTTTTGTCGGCGAAACAGGTGCAGCAGCAGTTTAACAGGAGGCACGCCATATCCTTATCTGCAATGGAACCCATTGGAGGAGAATGGAAATTTAACGGAAGCATCCGCCTGAATGTGCAGTCCGTGAGCCCCTATAACAATAGTTTTGAGATGCTTATAAAAGACTTGAAACGGGGAAAGAAAAACGGCTGCAGTACGGTAGTGTTAAGCGCTTCCCGAACCAGAGCCATGCGTCTTTCTGAGGATCTGCAGAATGAAGGGCTGAGCAGCTTTTATTCTGAGGATATGACCCGTAAGGTGCAGCCGGGAGAGATCATGGTCTGCCCGGGACATGCCCACCGGGGCTATGAATATCCCTTCCTGAAATTTCTGGTCATTACAGACACTGACATTTTCGGCCGGGAAAAAAAGAAAAAACGAAAAAAACAGGAATACTCCGGGCAGAAGATCCAGAATTTTTCGGATCTTCATGTAGGTGACTATGTAGTGCACGAAAATCACGGGCTCGGCATTTACCGGGGCATCGAGAAAATTACTCATGACAGGGTGGTCAAAGATTATATCAAGATCGAGTATGCGGGAAAATCTTCTCTGTATATTCTGGCTACGCAGCTGGATTCTCTGCAGAAATATGCCAGCGCCGACGCTAAAAAGCCTGCCCTGAATAAACTGGGCGGGCAGGAATGGAACCGAACTAAGACAAAGGTAAAGGGTGCCGTCAAGAATATCGCAAAAGAACTGGTCAGCCTGTATGCGGCCCGCCAGGAAGCGGACGGCTTTGCCTATGGTCCGGATACGGTATGGCAGAAAGAATTTGAGGAAATGTTCCCCTTTGAGGAGACGGAGGATCAGCTGCAGGCGATTGAAGATACGAAGCGGGATATGGAAAGTACAAAGATCATGGATCGTCTGATCTGCGGCGACGTAGGTTACGGAAAGACGGAGATCGCTATCCGGGCGGCTTTCAAAGCGGTGCAGGAAAATCGTCAGGTGGTGTATCTTGTGCCCACTACGATCCTGGCCCAGCAGCATTACAATACTTTTGTGCAGAGAATGAAGGATTTTCCGGTGCGGGTGGATCTTTTGTGCCGTTTCCGCACGGCAGCGGAGCAGAAAAAGACTATAGAGGATCTGAAAAAGGGGCTGGTGGATATCGTGATCGGTACCCACCGGGTGTTGTCATCGGATGTGAAATTCAAAAATCTTGGACTTCTGATCATTGATGAGGAACAGCGTTTCGGCGTGGCCCATAAAGAAAAGATCAAGCAGATGAAGCACAATGTGGATGTGCTGACTCTGACAGCGACTCCGATTCCCCGGACCCTGCATATGAGTCTGATTGGTATCCGGGATATGAGCGTTCTGGAGGAGCCCCCCATGGATCGTGTGCCGATACAGACCTATGTAATGGAATATTCGCCGGAGATGGTGCGGGAAGCCATTATGCGGGAGATGGCCCGGGGCGGCCAGGTCTACTACGTATATAACCGCGTGAAAGACATTGCGGAAATGGCTCTTTCCATTGAAAAGCTGGTGCCGGACGCCAATGTGGCCTTTGCCCACGGTCAGATGTCGGAGCGGGAACTGGAAAAGATCATGTACACCTTCATCAACGGGGATGTGGATGTGCTGGTTTCCACTACCATTATTGAGACGGGATTGGATATCTCCAATGTCAATACTATCATTATCCATGATTCCGACAATATGGGGCTGTCTCAGCTGTACCAGCTCAGGGGTCGTGTGGGCCGTTCCAACCGCACTGCATATGCCTTTCTGATGTATCGCAGAAATAAGATGCTGAAGGAAGTGGCAGAAAAGCGTCTGCATGCCATTCGGGAGTTTACCGATATGGGCAGCGGCTTTAAGATCGCCATGCGGGATCTGGAGATTCGAGGCGCCGGTAATCTTCTGGGTGCGGAGCAGTCCGGTCATATGGAGGCGGTGGGCTATGATCTGTTTTGCAAGATGCTCAATACCGCTGTGCAGGAAGAAAAGGGTATCGAGATGCAGGAGCAGTTTGAGACTACCATGGATATCAGTCTGGATGCGTTTATTCCCGATACCTATATCCGGGATGAATTCCAGAAACTGGATATCTACAAGCGGATTGCGGCCATCGAAAACGAGGATGATTATGACGATATGCTGGAGGAATTGTTAGACCGTTTTGGTGAACTGCCGAAAACAGTGCAGAATCTGCTGACGGTAGCTCTCTTAAAAGGCATGGCTCACCGGGTATATCTGACGGAGATCAAGCAGAACGGTAAAGAGTTAAAGCTTGTGATGTACGAACAGGCCAAAGTGGATCCTTTAAAGATCCCCGAACTGCTGTCGCAGTATAAGGGACGGCTGCTTTTTAAGACAGAAGGAAAAAATCCGTATTTTATCTACGATACTTCCGCCAGAAATTTCCGTGATCAGAGCGCGGTGACAGAAAGGCTCAGAGAGCTTCTGGAGGCGATGGAAATGCTTTTGCCGCAGAAAGAAGGGGCATTAACTGTGAAAAATAATTGAAATACCGGCAGGGACTTGCCCATTGCCGGGAAAAAGCATATAATGGAGCAATGATACTGGCGGAAAAGATACTGTGAAAGTAATGAACAGATAAAATAAAATTCCGTTTACAATACAGGAGGAAAGTATGAAAAAGAAACAGCTTATGGCCGTTTGCGGTATTCTGGCCGCCGCTCTCTGCTTTGGCGGATGCGGTAAGGTGGACGGCACACAGACCGTTCTGACCGTAAATGATGAGCAGGTCAGCCTGGGAACTGTAATGTTTGACCTGAGATACCAGCAGGCAGAAATGTATACCTATTATGAGCAGATGTACCAGATGTATGGTATGACGATGGATGGCTACTGGAGTACCGAGACTGCGGCAGATACCAGTGAGGCATCAGAAACCAGCGAAACATCAGAAACCAGTGAAACATCCGAGACCAGCACAACGGCAGAGAAGACCACCTATGGTGAGCAGTTTAAAGGTGATGTCATGGATACGCTGACCAATATGGTGCTGATGTCCCAGCATGCAGAGGAATACGGTGTGGTTATCAGCGAGGAGGATGAGGCTGCTATTAAAACAGCTGCTCAGAAATTCATCGATGACAACGATGCCCAGATTCTGGAAAAGAACGGTATCACTGTAGATAATGTGGAAGAATATATGCGTCTGTATACGGTTTATGCCCGGATGCAGGAGCCTATGGTTGCTGATGTGGATACAGAGGTTTCTGATGAGGAAGCAAAGAAGACCACAGTGACCTACGTGCGTATCAAGGAGTCTGAGGATACCTCTTCCGAAGAGGGTTCTGAGACAGAGGAAAAGACATTTGCTTCTCTGAAGGATGAGGCGCAGGCTGTTCTGGATCGTCTGAAACAGGAGACGGATATTGCCACAGTGGATATGGAGACTATTGCCTCTGAGGTTGGCGAGGATACCTTTACTGCCCAGGTGAGCTATGATGCTGAGGATTTGGTATATGATGCCAAGATGAAAGAGGCAGCAAATACTTTGTCTGATGGTCAGCTCTATGATGGCGTGATCGAGGGTGAAGACGGCAATTATTATCTGGTGCGTATGGACAGTGTCCTTGACCGTGAGAAGACGGATGAGAATAAGGAGACGATTCTTGAGGAAAGAAAGTCGGATGCTTATGACGCGCTGCTGAAGCAGTGGAAGGATGAGGCTTCGATTACGGTGAATACTTCTCTGTGGAAGAAGGTTAAGGTGCAGGATTCTGAGCAGTATCGTGTGAAAGAGGTGTCGGAGACATCTGTGGCAGAGAGTTCGGAAGCTGCTGAGGAAGAATAGAATATTGGAGTTAGTGAGGGGCTGTCGTCATTTGACGGCCTCTTTGCATGTGCATAACCTTCGT
>CALZMS010000080.1 GCA_945788595.1 uncultured Lachnospiraceae bacterium | reverse complement strand
TTTCAGCATCTGCCCCGTCACATCATAGCTGATAAAATCATCGTCCTGATTCATGGCAGAAGCCCGGATCTGCACCTTCGGATACCTCGTCTCCAGGATATTCCGAAAACCCTGTTCACGTTCCGTATGACATACCACCAGCGGAGAACCGCTGATGATCCCTACCGTTCCCCCATGGGGATGAAAAAGGCCCATCAGACCGCCCGCCGTCTCACCGGCTTTACGGTAATCACTGCCCACATAACAAAGCCGTCCGGAATCCTCCAGATCCGAATTTACCGTCACTACGGGAATATCCTTATCTGCCAGTGTTTTCAGCTTCTTTGCCACCGCCGGCTGGTTAAAAGGAGTGATAGCCAGCCCCTGGATGCCTTCCTCCACCAGCTGATCGATCAGCTTGATCTGTCCTGCACCAGTCTCATCCTCGATACTGCTGGAAGCTTTCAGCACCGTAACGCCGAAATTTTTAAGCTCTGCTTCTTTTTCTTCCACACCCTGCAGCACCTCCGTAAAAAAAGGATTGGCTGTGGTTCCCTGGAAGATCAGATACCCAAGTTTTATATTTTTGCGGCTGATGGCAAGGGTACGTCCAATACTGTTGGGTACATAGCCCACAGAATCCACGATCGCCTGTATTTTTCTGGCCGTCTCCTCACTGACGCCGCCCCTGTGATTCAGCACCCGGTCCACGGTTCCCCGGGAAACACCGGCCATCTGCGCTATTTCTTTCAGTGTAATCATAATTTTTCTGTCTGTAATCGTAGTTTTGTCTTTTCTGTTATGGTTTACAGTATACTTCTTTTTTGCTTCTCCGTCCATTTCGATTTCCGGTTTTTCTTTGCCCGGAGGACTTGTTTTACAGCTTAAGCTCTCTATGAAGCGCGAAAGAATAGATCAGCTTTTCTGCCACAGGCTGTCCTGTCAGACGTGTCAGCGCTTTCGCATAGTAATCCAGCTGTACACGGTACTTTTCCACCAGATCACTTCCGTCCGGCATCTCGACCTTATCTGTCTTATAATCCACCAGCACCAGTCCTTCATCCGTCTCAAAATACGCATCGATGATTCCCTGCACCAGAATGGTTTCCCCGCTGTCTTTCCACATCGGATCTGCTTCCCCGGCATCCACCGTCAAAAAAAACTGCCGTTCCCGGTAAAGTCTGCCAAAAAACTGTGCCTTCTGCATTCTTTTCCCCAGAGAAGATCGCAAAAAGCTTTCAAAATCCTCTGCTTTCAGCATATCCGCGTCTTCCTGAGTTAACATGCCTCTGTCTGTCAAAAGGCTGATCTGCTCCGATATAGAAATACCCTCTGCAAAAGCCTGATAATCCAGGCATTCCATCATCCGGTGATACGCTGTTCCGCGCAAAGCTCCCGCGGATGCGGTCTGCTTACTGCCCTGCATAAATGCCGGTATATAGGGAATGACCTCCGGTTCCTCAAAAAGACTGTGGCCCTGTTCTTCCTCGTAGGCTTTCAGCTTCAGCTCCGACACACTGAGTTTGGCCGGCATATCCTGCATATTCTGATGAGGATAAATATAATCCAGTTTTTCCGAGATATTTTCTCTGGTTTTTTCATTATAGATTCGGTCTGTTTTTACCGCTTCGATCATATCTGCCGCAGCCAGAGTGCTCATCTGCTGCGTCAGCTCTTCTTCCACCAGCTCTTCCACAGACAACAGGCGCAAAGTCAGTTCTCCCTCCGGCAGTACGCTCTCCGTCTCCACGGTACGCACCGGAAGCTCCATCTGCCGCGCCAGTTCCTCCATGGCATGACTTCCTCCCAGAGCCGGAAGTATCCATTCCAGACTGGAAGAAGCAAATAAAAGCTTTCCGTATCCCAGGGTCTTTTCTCCTGCCGCCTCCATGGCTGCGGTGATCTTTTTTTCTGCCTGTGACAGAGTTCCTGTCAGAATCAGCTTCTGCTCCGCCCTGGTCATGGCTACATACAGAATGCGAAGCTCCTCTCCCAGAGTCTCTTCCCTGAGGATATTCTGGATCACCCGATGATACAGCGTTTCCTCACGGGTCCGTTGCTCTGTGTCTATACAGGGCATACCGATACCCATATCCGGATGCAGCGCCACCATCTCACGGGTATCTGTCAGATTAAAGTTCTTTCCCATACCGGCTACGATCACTACCGGGAACTCCAGACCTTTACTGTTATGAATACTCATGATGCGCACCATATCCGCGTCTTCGCCGCCGGTCTGGGCCTCGCCGAAGTCCACTTCGTACTTTTTCAGGCTGTCAATATAGCGGACAAAATGAAACAGACCGCTGTAGCTTGTCTTTTCATATTCCGCCGCCTTCTCGATCAGCATCAGAAGATTGGCCCTCCTCTGCTCTCCTGCAGGCATAGACGTAACAATGTCCAGGTATCCGGTTTCCTCGTACAGACAGGTCAACAATTCCCGCACCGTCATATATGAGGTTTTTTCACGAAGTTTTTCGTATATTGACCAGAATTCCGTAAGCTTTTCCGCCAGCTTTGGCCCACAGTCCTGACTGTCCAGATACTTCCGGGCACACAGATACAGCGGTTCCTTCGGCGAACAGTTCTTGATCCGGGCCAGATTATCCGCATCCAGTCCCACGATAGGGCTGGTCAATACGGAGGTCAGAGGGATCTCCTGACGGGGATTGTCCAGAATGCGTAAGAAAGAAAGCACCGTCACCACCTCCGGAGCGCTGAAATATCCCACTCTGGACACACTGCAGGAGGAAATTCCTCTGGATTTTAAAATCTGGGCAAATACATCCGACCAGCCCTTAAGGCTTCTGAGCAGGATCACGATATCCCCATAGCGCACCGTCCTCTTTTCTCCTGTTTTCCGGTCAAGGATCATCTCTTTTCCCACCATTCTCCGGATACGGTCCGCTATCATAACTGCCTCCAGTTCTCTGGAAGAGGCAGTTTCTTTCGCCTCAGGTGTGTCCCTTCCGATCAGAAGGAGCTCTGTACCATAACCGCCGTCTGATGCGTCCTTCCATGCAGACCCGGGATACAGATACACGGAAGGATCGTAGCTGATTCCCCCCAGGGATTTCGTCATGATCCGGCTGAATATCCGGTTTACACTGTCGATCACCTGTGTCCGGCTTCGAAAATTCCTGTGCAGATCCACCCGCTGGCAGTCGTTATCCTCAAGCGTATAGGTATCGTATTTTTCCATAAACAGCTCCGGCCGGGCCAGACGGAATTTGTAGATACTCTGCTTGACATCACCCACCATGAACAGATTGTGGATTCCCTGATTTTCGCGGCTCACCGCCGTCAGTATTTTTTCCTGTACCAGGTTGGAATCCTGATACTCGTCGATCATGATCTGGGCATACTGACCTGACAGCTCCCGGGCTGCTTCTGTTCGTTCTTCATCTCCGTTTTCATCCCGGCGAAGCAGCGCCTGCAGCGCAAGATGCTCCACATCGGAGAAATCCAGAAGATTTTTTTCCTGCTTTGCCGCAAAAAAGCGCTCTGAAAACTGTTCTGTAAGAGTGACCAGTCCCTGTACAGCCGTTTTTGTCCTTTGAAGCTTTGTCAGAATTTCTTCCGGCGTATCCTGGAAAAAAGCTGCGATAATCTTTTCCTGCACCATTTCCTTTTCACGGTTTCTCAGTTCCTGTACTCTCAGCTTTTTTTCTTCCCGCATACCGGGAACACTTTTACGGGAAAGAGTCTTTGGTTTCCATCCTTTCAAAAGAATCTGCAGCTGATCGTACCCCTCCAAAGCCAGGGCTTCCTCCAGAAATTCCCGGTCTGCCTCCAATGCTTCCAGGTATTGAGATGGACCTCCATCTTCCATGGATACCTCTCTGGCCTTCTCATTGAGAGAAAGGGCCTCCCGCAATAGTTCTTTTGTGCGAAGTTCAACCTGCATAAGCCACTCTGATGTCAGAAGTTCCTCCACGGTCTCCGCCGCATAAGGTTTCAGACATTCCTGCAGCCATACCTCTGGCCAGGGATGGCTGCAGGACAAGGAATACAGCTTAAGCACCGTATCCTCCAGCCTTTCATCGCTGCGTCCGCTGTCCAGCGACTCCGCCAGCTGCATAAATTCCAGAGTTTTTTTCTCGTACGATTCTTCCAGCACCTGAGCCAGCACATCCTGCATCAGAAGCTTCTGTTCGCCCTCATCCGCAATACGGAATCCGGGATCCAGATCGATCTGCTGAAAGTAATTGCGTATCACATAGGAGCAGAAGCCATCGATGGTGGTAATCTGTGCATGGTGGATCAGCGTGGTCTGCCGCTGCAAATGTTCATTGTCCGGATCTGTTTCCAGTTTTTCCAGAAGCGCGCGGGTCAGTCTCTCTTTCATCTGAGCAGCTGCAGCTCTTGTAAACGTCACTACCAGTAGCTGATCCACATCCAGAGGATGATCCCCTTCACTGATCAGCTGCAGGATACGTTCTACCAATACAGCGGTTTTTCCCGATCCGGCCGCCGCACTCACGAGAATATTTCTCTCCCTAAGGTCAATAACCTTCTGCTGTTCCTCAGTCCATTGTACTGCCATATGTTCTGCCCTTTCTTCTTAAACTAAGATGTATCTGTTTCCTGTCTTTCAGTTCACCAGACAAAGCTTTCCAGAAACTGACTGCGCTGATTTTCGCGTCCGTATCACCTTTACGGATCTCATCGACAGATGCTTCATTCTGCTTGGCCACTATATTTCAGGCTTTACTTCCCGTCATACACTCTTCCATCCAGAATTTCCTGCCACAGCCAATCTTTGCTCTGCTTTCTGAGCGAGCGCACACTGCAGCTGCCAAGCCGCATATCAAAACCGCACACCTCGCCGTAAGCACAGAAATCACAGGCTGTCTGTTCCCCCTTCTGGTAGGGATTTTTCTCTGCTTTACCCTGCAGGATCTCCCGGCCGATCTGCACCGCCTTTTTGGCTGCATACTCTGTCAGTGCTGCAAACTGCTGCGCATCCGCCGCCGAAGAGCGGGCGCTTAGAGCTCCGTCCTTTTTTCGTTCCAGCGGCAGCATCCGGGACCGGCATCCCGGCTCCAGATTTCTGTCCAGATGCAGATAAATCTGTTCTTCCGCCGAGACAAGTCCGTTCATCTTTAATTCCTTCAAACGTTCCTGTTCCAGATCCTTTTCTTCATTTTTATCGATAAGAGGATCCTTCATCTGATAATACAGCATGGCTGCAGGCTCCACTGTCACATCCGGATTCTCCTTCTGCTGCATCTCCATAGCCGCTTTCAGATACAGGATCAGCTGCAGCTGCAGGCCATAGTAAAAATCTTCCAGATCAAAGCTTTTGCTTCCGGACTTATAATCCACGATCCGCACCAGTACCCGTCCGTTTTCCCGGTACAGGTCGATACGGTCGATCTTTCCCATCAGATACATCCGGTCATCCTCCGACAGAGGCAGACACATACTGTCCAGAAAGCTGCCGCTGTCAAAGCTTACTTCAAAGCCCGCCGGTTCAAAATCACTGTCCTTTAATTCCTCTTTGATCGCCCAGATACTGCGCCGCAGAAGCTTCTCCACACGCTTTGCCATATATCGGTTTCTGGCCGTGCTCAGAAGTATCTGATTGCCATACGTTTCCATCACCTGCTCCAGACAGATATGGATCAGCTCTTCCTCCTTTTCCTCCGGCACAGTGCACATAGTATACCCCGCTTCTCTGGCAAGATTGCCGAAGGTCTCCACACAGGCATGCAGAATAATACCAAGATCCAGGGTCCTGAACGTATACTCCTCCCGTTC
>CALZMS010000079.1 GCA_945788595.1 uncultured Lachnospiraceae bacterium | reverse complement strand
TGATCTTACGGCCGGTCAGACCGGAATCTCCGTGGGGTCCGCCGATAACGAAGCGGCCGGTGGGATTGATAAAGAATTTGGTATCTGCGTCAACCATATCTGCCGGGAGGATCGGATCAAAGACGTATTTTTTGATATCTTCATGGATCTGCTCCTGTGTTACATCCGGATCGTGCTGTGTGGACAGTACGACAGCATCCAGACGTACCGGTTTGTCGTTTTCGTCGTATTCTACTGTAACCTGTGTTTTTCCATCGGGACGCAGGTAAGCCAGAGTACCGTCTTTGCGGACTTTTGTCAGCTGCAGGGACAGCTTGTGGGCCAGAGCGATGGGATAGGGCATATATTCTTCGGTTTCGTTGGTGGCATAACCGAACATCATACCCTGATCGCCGGCGCCGATGGCATCAATCTCATCGTCGGACATTTTGTTTTCTTTGGCTTCCAGAGCTTTGTCTACGCCCAGGGCGATGTCGGCAGACTGCTCATCGATAGCGGTGATTACGCCGCAGGTGTCTGCATCAAAACCAAATTTTCCGCGGGTATAGCCGATCTCACGAACGGTATCGCGGACGATTTTCTGGATATCTACGTAAGCATTTGTGGTGATCTCACCCATGACCATAACCAGACCGGTGGTGGTGCAGGTCTCGCAGGCAACACGGCTCATGGGATCTTCGGCAACCAGGGCATCCAGAATGGCATCGGAAATCTGGTCACACATTTTGTCCGGATGTCCTTCGGTTACGGACTCGGAAGTAAATAATCTTTTTTCCATTAGTATTCTCCTTTTTTGCTATTGCGAAATGGTGTTCTTTCAAAAAAATAAGTCCACTTCTAAGCGGACTTAACATAATGATTTATGTCAAATCCCCTTATTGTTCGAAAAATCGCTCAGGTTGGCACCTTCCTGGCTGGCAGGGGTTGCCGTGGTTTCATCGATCCTATGTATCTCCACCACTCTGAATAAGAGAACTCTTTTTTTGCTAAAGCCACTATACTGCCTTTTTATTAGCGCGTCAATAGACAAATACAGGGAAATGTCAGTTTTTTAAGGTTTTTTAAGGTTACTTGGTTCAATAGAGATATTGAGTAAGAAAATCCTACTTAAAGCCGGATGGGTAGGGGGCGAGGATGTTACAATCATGATACGAGTGAGGGAAAAAGTCAGTTTTTACCAGAGGATTTATAGTATTTTCACAAAAGATTTATAAAAAAGCACAACGGCAAAACTTTACCTATGCTATAATGAACAAATAGCAAAGGAGGAAAATTCTTTGAAAAAATTGAAAACACGGCTGTTTATGGCCTTTGTGCTGATTTTGATCCTGCCGGTGCTGTTGATTAGTACGCTGGTATTTGGTTTGTCAAAATACCAGATGTATGCGCTGAGCAAGACGCTGGGGCTGGAGGTGACCTATGATAATCTGTCGGATAACGCCAATTTGGTCAGTAATCTGACAACCTCTTATGTGGATAGTTTGGCAGACCAGATCAAGACAGATAAGACGAAGGTTCTTGATCCGGAATATCTGGATGAGCTGAACAGAGAATTAAAGGAAAAATATTCGGCATTGGTGCTGCGGGTGGATGGAGAGATCCGGTATTCGGGCCTGGAGGATGATCTGTTTCATAACAGTATAGATAAAATCGTGGAAGAACTTCCCCAGTATAAAGGGGTGGAGGATGATAAACACAATGGCATCTATCTGGGAGATAAGATCCGTGTGTTGGTAAAGCAGATCGATTTTGTGACAGCTGAACAGCATCCCGCCAGTCTGTTTATTGTCACCAGTTCTACGGCACTGGTGCCGCATATACGGACGGTGTTGATCGAGCTTTTGCTGGCGGCGATCATTGTACTGGCATTGACCAGTATGTGTCTGCTTGTCTGGATCTACAACAGCATTAAGGTACCGCTGACCCAGCTTAAAGAAGCCACGAATAAGATCAAAAACGGAAATCTTGATTTTACGGTAGAAGGCTGTGATGTGGAGGAGATCAATGATCTCTGTGAGGATTTTGAAGATATGCGGCGGCGGCTTAAGGCCACTACGGAAGAAAAGATGAACTTTGACCGGGAGAGCAAGGCCCTGATCAGCAATATTTCCCATGATCTGAAAACGCCCATTACGGCGGTTAAGGGTTATGTAGAGGGTATTATGGATGGCGTGGCGGATACGCCGGAGAAGATGGACCGTTATATCCGCACGATCTACACGAAGGCTAATGATATGGACCGGCTGATCAATGAGCTGACGTTTTATTCAAAAATCGACACGAACCGTATTCCTTATACGTTCAGTAAAGTGTGCGTGGTGGATTATTTCAACGATTGTGTGGAAGAACTCGGCATGGAGCTGGAAGAACGGGGAATGGTTCTGGAATACGATAACCGGGTAGCGCCGGATGTGGTGATCATTGCCGATGTGGAGCAGCTGAAGCGTGTGATCAACAATATCATCAGCAATTCCATTAAATATATGGATAAAACTCCGGGAAAAATAAAGATTCGGTTAAAGGATGTGGGAGATTTTATCCAGGTGGAGATAGAGGATAACGGCAAAGGTATTGAAGCTAAAAACGTGCCGTATATTTTTGAACGGTTTTACCGCACGGACGCTTCCCGCAATTCTGCCAAGGGAGGCAGCGGTATCGGTCTTTCCATTGTGAAAAAGATTCTGGACGATCACGGCGGCAAGGTATGGGCGACCAGTGTGGAAGGAGAAGGAACTACGATCTATTTTGTGATCAGAAAATATCAGGAGGTACCATTGTATGAGTAAAATATTGATCATAGAGGATGAAGATGCGATTGCTGAGCTGGAGAAGGATTATCTGGAGCTTTCCGGATTTACGGTGGAGATCGAGAACCGGGGTGATACCGGCCTGAAGCGGGCGCTGGAGGGTGATTTTGATCTGTTTATCCTGGATTTGATGCTGCCGGGAATGGATGGATTTGAGATCTGTCGGGAGATCCGTAAGGCAAAAAATACGCCGGTGATCCTGGTTTCTGCAAAGAAGGATGATATTGACAAAATCCGCGGTCTGGGTCTTGGGGCGGATGACTATATCACGAAGCCCTTCAGTCCGAGTGAAATGGTTGCCCGCGTGAAAGCGCATCTGGCCCGTTATGAGCGGCTGATCGGCAGCAATATGCCCCAGAATGATATTATTGAGATCCGGGGGATCAAGATTGATAAGACAGCCCGCCGTGTGTGGGTCAACGGAGAGGAAAAGCAGTTTACCACAAAGGAATTTGACCTGTTGACTTTCCTGGCGCAGAATCCCAACCGTGTATTTACCAAGGACGAATTGTTTTCCAAGATTTGGGATATGGAATCCATCGGTGATATCGCCACGGTTACAGTACATATCAAAAAGATCCGTGAGAAGATCGAATTTAATACTTCCAAGCCGCAGTATATTGAGACAATTTGGGGTGTGGGATACCGTTTTAAGGTGTAAGTTTTTTTGTTGCCTGCATTTTTGTGCCTGTGTTCCCGGCCGGACAGTGTTCTGGCCGGGGCGTGGGCAGAGCTGTTTTTGTTATCTAATCTTATCATTTCATTATTTGCTTTGTGCAAGTCATATTAAACATTTATAATAAATTCAATTCACTGTAAAAGAAAACTATCAAATCGTACTAGATTCTCAAAAATAAACCAATAGTCTGTCCGTTCAGGAAGCGGGTCAGACGAGAGAGGGAAAAACATTAAATAAGTCTGCCAAGTAGCAAGGTAAAAAGCAGAATTTATTAGAAAACGCAAAAGAAAATAAAAATCCCGGGGATATTTCTAGTGTTCTAACGTCTAATGTATGTAAAAACAATTTGCCGGCCGGCAAGGAAAGGTGGAACTGGTTTGACAAAAGAAAAGCTGGGGGCTTTGATCATAGATTCGGAGAGGCAGATGTATGTGACAGCCAGGTCGATTTTATCAGAGGATCAGGACTGCGCAGATGCCATTCAGGAAACCATAGTCAAAGCTTTCTCAAAAATAAACAGCCTGAAAAAGGATGCTTTTGCAAAGACATGGCTGATCCGGATACTGCTCAATGAGTGCTACAACATATTGCGGCAAAAGAGCAGACAGATTCCCATGGATATGAGGGAAGAAATGGATGCCAAAGTGGTGCCCGAGCCGCAGGATTACAGTGATCTGTACCGGGCTGTCAGTCAGCTGCAGGAGGAGCTTAGAGTTCCGGTGGTGCTGTATTACGGAGAGGATTTCAGTGTGCGGGAGATTGCGCAGGTATTGGAAATTTCCGAGGGTGCTGTGCAGAAGCGGCTGGCCCGGGCCAGACAGAAGCTGAGGCGTCTGCTGGAGACGGCCTCCTGAAATCGAGATAAACTGTAAAAATGAGTCAGATAAGATCAGAAAGTAAATGGGGTATGAAGATGAACCTGGAGAATTTAAAAAATGAATTTCCGGAAACTCCGGATTTTATCCATCAAATGATAGAAAAAGAAGTAGACAGGCAGCTGCAGGCGAAGAGGAAAATTATTCCCATGCAACGAAAAACATCCCGGATGCACCGCAGTCTGAGAAAGGCAGCGGCAGCCGTGGCGGTGTGTGTACTGGCTACAGCTTCCCTGGCTTATGCCGGTACAGGATTGTATCATATGTATATGGAAAAGCAGGGAAAGTACGGTGTGGATACAGCCCTGAAGGGGGATAACATGAAAACGCTGCCAAAGCAGGTCTCTGATGTCAGGGTACAGGCAGGGTATATTCCGGAAGGGATGGACTGGAGAGATGAAACTCATCTGGAGAATACAGAGACTCCTTGTCATGGAGGTTTTGCTTTTGCGACAGTGCTCATGGATGAAAATAGTCTGGATCAGTCCTACACAGATCTGGGCGTAGAAGCGAGTGAAAAAATCATGTTCGGCGAGCATGAGGGTGTGTATCTTAAGTTTGCGGATGATGAAGAATACAATCAGCGAATGTATCTGATGTTTCCGGAAGAATACAGGGTGCTGGTGGTAGCCATCGGCAATGATGTGACGAAAGAAGAGGCCTATAAGGTGGCAGAGACGCTGACTTTGGAGGAGACGGGCAAGATGCTGGAGACGGAAGGCTTGTGGACATGGAGTGATTTTGCCAATCCCGGGACAGAGGCTTCGGGTTCGTCAGAGACATTGGAAGTGGAGGCAGATAAACTGACGCTGCATCAGCAGGGAGATGCATTTACTTTGCGTGTTTTTGCCGAGGATACAGAAGGAAATGATATAGAGACCTCGGATTTCTCTGTTGCTGTAGACAACGTACAGATCGCGGATAATCTCAGTCTTATAGCGGGTGAGACCATTCCGGAAGAATGGGAGGATGTTGTGGGCAGTGACGGAAAGCTGGTACAAAATAAGCTTTCCTATATCAAAAAAGGCGATGGCATCAATACACTGGACGAAGTAGTTAAAACAGAATTGCAAGATCAGAAATTTGTCCTGGTGACAGCCACCTATACCAGTAAGAGTGATGCAAAACTCTGTCATATTCAGTACCTGAGCTCTCTGTTGTTTGCGGACGAAAAGGATGGAACTTACCAGATTTACGATAATGCAAATGCTAGTGGGGACGGCTACGATTGCATTGAGGGCAGCAGCAAAGCCGGTAGAAAGGAAATGGTATATTACAGTGTTTCCGAAGCGTATGGAAACGGCGGAAATTATATTTCCAGCCTGAAACCGGGAGAAAGCGTCCAGATCAAAATGGGCTGGATCGTCAATGAAAAGGATCTTTCTCATATGTATCTGAATCTG
>CALZMS010000078.1 GCA_945788595.1 uncultured Lachnospiraceae bacterium | reverse complement strand
TCTGATGTGCAAAGCGGGAGGAAACGGCCAGCATGATTTACGATGAAATAGAAGAGTACATAGCCGAATATCCGATCTATCAGTATGCCTTTATTGATTCCAAAAAAATCGAATTTTCGGACCGTGTCCGCATGATCTGCAAAAAGGAATGTGAAAGATACGGACATTCCTGGTCCTGTCCACCGGCTGTAGGCAGTGTAAAAAGCTGTCAGACCGTCTGCAGCACATATCCCAAGGCGCTTTTGTTTTCCACCGTTGCCGAGGTGGAGGATTATTCCAATATGGACAGACTTCTGGAAACCAAGGAAGATCACGAGTTGATCACCCGGCAGATTACAAGATACCTGCGGGAGCATGATGTGGTATGCTATCCCTTAAGCTCGGATTCCTGTTCAATCTGCGATAAGTGTGCCTATCCAAAGGCATGCCGGCATCCGGAAGCAGTGCTTCCCTGTATCGAAAGCCATGGTATTGTGATCATGAATGCTATCGAAAAATGTCACATGGATTTTTTCCTTGGAGAAAACATGGTGCTCTGGTTTACGTTGATTTTTCTGAAAAATGTATATGAATTCTGACCCGCGCATATATTGTGGGTAAGTGAAAGTAAAGGATGGATTGCATGACTGACAAACGCAGAAAGCGGGTGACAGATGCGCAGCCATCCTTTTCTTATTATGCCAAGGGACATCCGATGATTACCATGCATGGTAGAGAAACGGTGTATGTTGAAAATTTTCACCGGCTGTTTCGCCTGTCGACAACAGAAATTTGTCTGTCCTCAGCATTGGGGCCTTTATGTATCCGGGGAAAAGACCTTTGTATTACCAGTTTTTCTTCTATGGAGATCCATATACGCGGATGTATCAGTTCCATCAGTTTTGGCGGGGAGGGATAAGGATGCATATAAAAGAGCGGCTGAAAAGATACGGACATGTAATCTGCCGGATCTCAGGAGAAGAGCCGCTTCGTTTCCTGAATCTGTGCCGAAGTCAGGATATCTGTCTGTACGGTGTTCAGAAAAAGGAAGATGGATATCTGTGCGCCATGTCCCTGCAGGATTTTTTCCGGATTCGCAATATCCGACGTCTGGCAGGTGTGCATATACGGATCATACGGCGAAAAGGTTTGCCATTTCTTTTGAAAAAAATGGAAAAAAGGAGCGTTTTTTTTCTCGGAATTGCTCTATGCATAGCGCTTCTTGGCATCTGTTATGGTTTTATATGGGACATACGTATCGATGGAAATCAGGAAATCACCAATGAAAATATTCTTCGCTATCTGCAGTCAACGCAGATCAAATGCGGAATGATTAAAAAAAACGTAGACCCTCACAGCATTGCCGCAGATCTTCGCAACGCTTTTCCTTCTTTCAGCTGGGTTTCCGTAGAAAAAACAGGGACCATTCTGAAAATTCAGGTGGAGGAGGCACGCAAAAATGTATCAATTCAGGAAAATGTGCAGGATGGCAGCCTGTATGCGGACAAAGAAGGGGAAATTGCCTCGGTGATCACCCGAAGCGGAATCTGCAGGGTGCAGGAAGGTGAGTATATATATCCCGGAGATCTTTTGGTCAGTGGGGAGATTCCTGTCCTGGATGATGGTGGAAATGTGACACATTACGCATATTGTGCCGCAGATGCGGATATTGTACTGAATACAGCTTATGCTTATTACGACAGGATATCCTATGCTTATCAGAAAAAGATATATGAAAAACCCAGACTGTCGGCGGTGCAGTTTGGCTTTGGAGAACAGCAGCTCAAGATTGGCGAAAAAGAAAAAAACGGAGAGTATCGAGTGAATGCCTGGCATTTTCGATTGTCGGAAGCTTTTATATTGCCGGCAATGGTTACTGTATATGAAGCTGTGCCGTTTACTGTGTACCCGGCATCATATACCCGTCAGGAAGCTTCCAAAGTATTGCAGGAGCATTTTTCAGAGTATTATGAACAATTAAGAAAAAAGGTAATGCGTATCACTGCGAATGATGTTAAAATAACCTTATATCAGGATTATGCTGTTGCCTATGGTATCGTGTATACAGAAGAATATACAGGTGCCTTGGCCCGGACTGAGAAAAGCATAATAGAAACAGAAAGGAACGATTCATAGACTATTGATGTACGAAGAATGGATGGAGATGCCTGCCGAACATGCGCCGAATGTGTTTGGTGAGTTCGACAGTTATCTCAAAAAGATCGAAAAAACCTTACAGGTGGAGACTGTAGAGCGGGATGGTGAATTAAAGATCATAGGAAGAAAGGAACGCGTGGACAGGGCAGTGCTTGTTTTAAAACAGCTTCTGGAGCTTTCCTGGCGAAAAAACGTGATCCATGAACAGAATGTGGATTATCTTTTGTCGCTGACAGAGCCGGAAAAGACCGAAGCTTACGTGGAGATGGACAAGTCCTGTATCTGTCATACGATTCAGGGAAAACCGGTTAAGCCTAAAACCTTTGGACAGAAAAAATACGTGGAGGCGATCCAGAAAAACAAGATCGTTTTTGGCATTGGCCCTGCTGGAACCGGTAAGACGTATCTGGCCATGGTTATGGCCATCACAGCCTTTCGAAATAATGAGGTCAGCCGTATCATTCTGACCAGACCAGCTATTGAGGCAGGAGAAAAGCTGGGCTTTCTCCCCGGAGATCTACAGAGTAAGATCGATCCCTATCTTCGACCACTGTATGATGCTCTGTATCAGATCATGGGACCGGATCAGTTCCAGAAAAATATGGAAAAAGGCCTGATCGAGGTGGCTCCTCTGGCTTATATGAGAGGACGTACCCTGGATAATGCCTTTATCATTCTTGACGAAGCACAGAATACAACTCCGGCACAGATGAAGATGTTTCTGACACGAATCGGTTTTGATTCAAAAGTGATCGTTACCGGTGACTCAACCCAGAAAGATCTTCCTTCTGATCAGAGATCCGGTTTGGATGTAGCTAAAGAAGTGCTGAGAAATATTGAGGATATAGCTTTCTGTGAACTTACCGGTGCTGACGTAGTGCGTCATCCGCTGGTGCAGAAGATCGTGGAGGCTTACGATGCCTATGAAAAGAAACATACAGGTATTCAGAAAAGAAATGAAGCCAGAAAGGGAAAACGATGACACTGGATTTTGAAAAAGAATACGATTACAGCTTCCCCTTTGATGAGGAAGAACTGGCAGTGACGGTGATCAATGGAGTACTTGACCAGGAAAATTGTCCTTATGAATGTGAAGTAAGTCTGGTGCTTTGCGGCGAGGAAGAGATCCGGGAGACGAACCGGGATTTTCGCCAGATCGATCGGGTGACAGATGTATTGTCTTTTCCCATGCAGCCTTTTGAGACTCCTGCAGAGTATGATTTTCTGGAGGAGGCGGATGATGCCTTTCATCCGGAGACAGGTGAACTTCTTCTGGGAGACATTATGATCTGCATTCCCAGAATGCTCAGCCAGGCTGAGGAATATGGTCATGGGGTAAAGCGAGAATACGCGTTTTTGATTGCGCACAGTATGCTTCATCTTCTGGGGTACGATCATATGACTCCTGAGGAAGCGGCTGTGATGGAACAAAAGCAAAATCAGGTTCTGAATGAACTTGGCATAACGAGAGGAGAGATACAATGAAAACAAAACAGATTGTCGCAATGGGGCTTGCATTGATGCTGGCTTTTACAGGATGCTCAAAGACGCAGAGCAGCAGCCAGGAGCCGGAGCCGTCCGTAATTGAGCCGTCAGTTGTGTCTGAAGCAGAAGTTTCATCTTCTGTATTGCTCGAGCTGTCAGCAATCGAGGCAGAGGTAGTTGAGCCTGATGCTCCGGAAGGTATGGCGAAGAGTTATCTTACCGGTAAATATGTGGACGAGACTATTGCCAGAAGACGTCCTGTGGCTGTAATGCTTAATAATATCAAAACGGCCTGCCCGCAGACCGGTATCGAAAAAGCAGATGTCCTTTATGAAGTGCCGGTAGAGGGCGGTATCACCCGTATGATGGGTATTTTTGAAAATTACGACGGACTGGAAAAAATCGGTTCAGTGCGAAGCGCGCGTATCTATTTTGTACGTCTGGCTTTGGGATGGGATGCTATTTACTGCAGCTATGGTCATTCTAAATATGCGGTAGATCTTCTGAATTCTGCGGGAACAGACAGTCTGGACGGTGTAGATGGCACCGGTTCCGGTGTATATTACCGTTCAAAGGACAGAAAAGCTCCCCATAACTGTTATACCAGTGCAGAGGGTATTGCCAAGGGCATTAAAAAACAGGGATTTTCTACTGAGTATGATGCTGATTATAATGGCTATTTCCAGTTTGTAGGTGAAGAAGAAACTGCTTCCTATGAAGGCGTAAAGGCTAATACGGTACGAACGGGTTATTATCACAATGATCCGTATTTCGAGTACAATGCAGAGGATCAGCTGTATTATCGTTTCCAGTTTGACAAAAAACAGATCGATGACGAGACTGGTAACCAGCTGGCTTTCAAGAATCTTATCCTGCAGTATTGCGATTATGAGATGTACGATGATGGCAAATCCCTGGATATTAATCTTAATTCCGGCGGAAAAGCGAAGTATATTACCAATGGTATTTGTACTGAACTGACCTGGAGCAGAGACAAGGATACGGGAATCATGCATTATTATCTGGCAGACGGTACAGAGGTGAAGCTTAATACAGGCAAGACATATGTGGGTATTATCCTGAACCCGAATGCGGACAGGGTAAAAATAACAGAATAACGTGAAATTTATATATCCGGTACTTTCTTTTCAGGAGAAATGTACCGGATTTTTTGTACCAGAGATATGACGCGGATAGTCCTTCTGTCTCCAATATATAAAAAAATGACACAAATAGCTGAAAAAAACAACTATAGTGAAATACTGGCTTCCTGTAGAATATAATCATAGAGATATATTAGGAGGTAAGTATGACAAAGACAAAAAATATTTTATGGGGAATTCTTCTGGTAGCTATTGGTGTTATTTGGGCACTGAACAATTTCGGGATCACGTCATCTGTTTTTTGACGGGTGGTGGACATTGTTTATCATTATTCCCAGCGCCATCGGTCTGTTTACGGATTATGATAAAACAGGCAACATCATCGGCATCTGCATAGGCGTATTTTTACTGCTTTGCTGCCGGGATATTCTGAATTTTGATATGTTCTGGAAACTTCTGGTTCCGGGAATCATCGTTGTCATCGGACTTAAAATGGTCCTTGGCGGCGCGATTGGCAACAGAGGGGATCAGGTGTATCGTCGAATCACGGCAGAAAATGGTGTGATAGAAAACAGAGCAGCCATTTTTTCCGGTTCCCGGCTGGACAGTACAGGAGAACGATTTGAGGGTGCCCAGCTGGATGCAATTTTCGGCAGCGTTACCTGTGACCTTACCAAAGCTGTGATCGACAGTGACTGTGTAATCAATGCAACGGCAGTGTTTGGCGGTATTGATATCTATGTACCGGAGAATGTAAACGTAAAGATCAAATCGAATTCACTCTTTGGCGGCGTATCCGGAAAAGACCGCAGAGATCAGGTGGAAAATCAGTACACCTTGTACGTCAACGCGATTGCTCTGTTCGGAGGTGTAAAAATAAAATGACATCATTACAGAAAATCATCAAATAC
Organism: uncultured Lachnospiraceae bacterium; assembly: GCA_945788595.1. Lineage (GTDB taxonomy): Bacteria > Bacillota > Clostridia > Lachnospirales > Lachnospiraceae > UBA11957. The sequence continues at coordinate 132 of CALZMS010000078.1, read as the reverse complement.
TGTGCCATCGCTTTTGCTCTGTTTCTGGCAGTAAGCATTATTGGCGGTATTGTCAGCGCGGTATCATCTCTGACATTTCTCTCCGGCAGAAAGCAGGATGTGGGGGATATGAAGACCTATGATATATCGGAG
>CALZMS010000077.1 GCA_945788595.1 uncultured Lachnospiraceae bacterium | reverse complement strand
CCGTGTACTGGATACCTACTGGTCCGATCACTGCCGTCATACCACTTTCTCCACAGAGCTTAAGAATGTGACCTTTGGCGAGGGAGATTACCGCGGCGTTATCGAGGGTACCTTCCAGAAATATCTGGCTGACCGCGATGAGCTGTACAAAGGCCGTTCCGACAAGTTTGTCTGCCTGATGGATCTGGCTCTTCTCGGTGCTAAGAAGCTCAAAAAAGAAGGTAAGCTGGAGGATCAGGAGGAATCCGATGAGATTAATGCCTGCTCCATCGTTGTTCCGGTGGATGTAAACGGCGTGGACGAAGAGTGGCTGATCAACTTTAAAAATGAGACCCACAACCATCCGACAGAGATCGAGCCCTTCGGTGGCGCTGCCACCTGTCTGGGCGGTGCTATCCGTGATCCGCTGTCAGGACGTACCTATGTATATCAGGCTATGCGTGTAACAGGTGCCGCAGATCCGACCAAGTCTGTCAAAGAGACCATGGAAGGTAAGCTGCCCCAGAAGAAGCTGGTGCGTGGAGCCGCTTCCGGTTACAGCTCCTATGGTAACCAGATCGGTCTGGCTACCGGTTATGTTAAAGAAATCTATCATCCGAACTACGTGGCAAAACGTATGGAGATCGGTGCCGTTATGGGTGCTGCTCCGAGACGTGCCGTACAGCGTCTGACCTCTGATCCGGGAGATATCATTATCCTTCTGGGTGGACGTACCGGACGTGACGGCTGCGGCGGTGCTACCGGTTCTTCCAAAGTACACACCACTTCCTCCATCGAGACCTGCGGTGCTGAGGTTCAGAAGGGTAATGCGCCCACAGAGCGTAAGATCCAGAGACTGTTCCGTCGTGAGGAAGTAGCCCATATTATTAAGAAATGTAACGATTTCGGTGCCGGTGGTGTTTCTGTAGCTATCGGTGAGCTGGCGCCGGGTCTTCGTGTGGATCTGGATAAGGTTCCGAAAAAATATGCCGGTCTGGACGGTACAGAGATCGCTATCTCCGAGTCTCAGGAGCGTATGGCTGTCGTAGTTGATCCTAAAGATGTGGATCAGTTCCTGGCTTACGCAGCAGAAGAGAACCTTGAGGCCGTATCTGTTGCCGTAGTTACTGAGGAGCCGAGACTGGTGCTTTCCTGGAGAGGCAAAGAGATTGTTAACCTGTCCAGAGCTTTCCTGGATACCAACGGTGCCCATCAGGAGACAGATGTATTTGTAGAGATCCCGAATAAGAAAGATAACGTGCTGACCCGTCCGGAAGAGATTTCTGACGTACGTGCAGCATGGCTTGATACACTGGCCGACATGAACGTATGCTCCCAGAAGGGGCTGGTGGAGATGTTCGACAGCTCCATCGGTGCCGGAAGCGTAGTTATGCCCTATGGTGGACAGTATCAGCTGACCGAGACCCAGTCCATGGTAGCCAAGGTTCCGGTAATGAATGGAAAAACGGACAGCGTGACCATGATGAGCTACGGTTTTGATCCCTTCGTTTCCAGCTGGAGCCCGTACCACGGCGCTGTATATGCCGTAACTGAGTCCATTGCCCGCATCGTTGCCTGTGGTGGTGATTATAAGAAAATCCGCTTCACTTTCCAGGAGTACTTCCGTCGTATGACAGAAGATCCCACAAGATGGAGCCAGCCTTTCGCAGCTCTGCTCGGTGCTTATGACGCACAGATCGGTTTCGGTCTGCCGTCCATCGGTGGTAAAGACAGTATGTCCGGTACTTTCAATGACATCGACGTACCGCCCACACTGGTATCCTTCGCTGTAGATGTAGCCAAGATCCAGGATGTGATCACACCGGAGCTTAAAGCTGCAGGAGATAAGCTGGTATGGATCCGTTTGCCGAAGACAGGGGATGATCTGGTAGATTACGAGAAGACCATGGATCTGTACGACAGAGTTCATGCCGATATGCAGGCAGGCCGCGTAAAAGCTGCCTATGCTCTGGATCGTCACGGTCTGGCAGCAGCCGTTTCCAAAATGGCTTTCGGTAACATGTTTGGCGTGAAGATCGAGCACAATGTGGATCCGCGTGATTTCTTTGCACCGGGTCTTGGCGATCTGGTTATGGAGGTTGCCGGTGAGGATGTTTCTAAGCTGGCATGCACCTATACTCTGATCGGTGAAGTTACCGCTGACAAGACTTTCTCTTATGGTTCTGTAGTAATCTCTGAGGACGAGGCACTGGCTGCATGGAAGGGAACACTGGAGAAGGTATTTAAGACAAAAGCTGTTCTGGATACAGATGAGGTAGAAAGCCCGCTGTATACAAAAGGACAGATCTATGTATGCAACCACAAGATTGCGCAGCCGAAGGTATTTATTCCGGTATTCCCGGGTACCAACTGTGAGTACGACAGTACCAAGGCCTTCGAGAGAGCAGGAGCAAAGGTAAGTACCTGTGTATTCAAGAACCTGAGCGAAGCGGATATTATGGAATCTGTAGATGCCTTTACTAAGGAAATCTCCGATGCGCAGATCATCATGTTCCCAGGTGGATTCTCTGCCGGTGATGAGCCGGATGGTTCTGCTAAGTTCTTCGCTACAGCCTTCCAGAACGAGAAGATCAAAGAGGCTGTCATGAAGCTCTTAAATGAGAGAGACGGTCTGGCACTTGGTATCTGTAACGGTTTCCAGGCTCTGATCAAGCTGGGACTGGTTCCCTACGGAGAGATCAAGGGACAGACAGCGGATTCTCCGACATTGACATTCAATACCATTGGCCGCCATATTTCCCGTATGGTTTACACCAAGGTAATGACCAACAAGTCCCCGTGGCTTGCACAGGCTGAGGTAGGCAAGGCTTATACCAACCCGGCTTCCCACGGTGAGGGACGTTTTGTAGCCAGCGACGAGTGGATCAAGAAGCTGTTTGAGAATGGTCAGGTAGCTACACAGTACTGTGACCCGAACGGCAACGTGACCATGGATGAAGAGTGGAATGTTAACGGTTCCTACGCATCCATCGAAGGTATCACCAGCCCGGATGGCCGTGTACTGGGTAAGATGGCTCACAGCGAGCGCCGCGGCGATGGCGTGGCCATCAATATCTACGGTGAGCAGGATATCAAGATCTTTGAGTCTGGTGTGGCTTACTTTAAATAATTGAAAGATTCTTCCGGTGCGCTGACAGTATAATTAGATTCTGTTCTTGTACGGAAATATGAAAATCCCCTGAATTCTATCATGTGATAGAGCTCAGGGGATTTTTTTAATCAAAGAAATGGTGTTTTGCAACTAAAATCAGACGGGAATGATCTTTTCTGATTTATTTCTGAATCTTCCGCATCGTATCCATCAATTCCATATCCGAAGCATTGAGCTTTAAGTTAGACTCAATGGTTTTTCCTTCCGGAGTGGTGATCTTAAATTCAATGATCGTTCCCTCCCGCAGCGTTCCCTGGGCAGCTTTCAGAAAAGCGGGAAATTTGGGATGGCTGTTCGTAAAGCTGTCCCATGCTTTTTTCATCTGCATCATTGCCTGAATATTCATAATATATACCTCCTGTATACAAAAAATAAATCTCTATGGAAAAAGGGCAGCAGCCGCATATCAGCGGTTGATGCCCCACAACAGTTCTTCTGCCCACATCTGCAGATTGTAGCAGTTTCCCTCAAAAAGCTTGAGGATCACGCCGTAAGTATCGTCATCTCCGGCGAAAGCGTTGGCTTCATCGGTGTCCACATGCATGGCCAGACGAAAATCACGGCTGACACGTACTACCACGTTAGCGTAGATCAGAGAACGATGATTACTTTCTGTAATAACAAATACTTCCTCATTATCCTTTACATGCATGCGCATGGCTTCCAGCGGTGTCATGTGGATATGACGCTTGGCCACGATGACGCCGTTGTCCTTGGTAATGCTTCCCAGTTCACTGACCAGCGTCATTCCCGGCGTATCCTCAATATCTCCGGACTGACGGATGACGACAGGAACACCAAGTTTGCGGCAGTCTGTGGCACTCAGCTCCATCTGCGTGGCACTTCTTAAGGGACCAATAATTCCGACATTTTTAAAGGTTCCTTTGGGCCCAACTACAGTCAGTCTTTCTTTGGCCAGATACTGTCCGGGCTGGCTCAGTTCCTTTGCCGGCGTCAGGTCTTTTCCTTTGCCAAAAAGCAGTTCGAAATCCTCGCGGCAGAGGTGCAGATGCCGGGCGGATGTTTCTATCGGTATTTTGTAATTCATGGTTTCCTCACGATTTTGTGTATAGTATCTTTCAAAAGCAGTTACACAACTTATATTATTCTACAGAATTGCTTCTCTTTTGTCAATTGTGGAAAAAATGGACAATATTTTGTATACGACATGTTAAAAAACGGTAAATACTATTGCAGTATGCTGTACTTGAAAATAGAAAACATAAAGTACGGCGAAATAGTTTATGCTTTATGCATCATCTGTGGTCCTGTCAGTTACAGGATTGCGAAAGACAGGTACCCATGCTATACTGATGTCAGATATTTTTGCGGAGGAAAGAAAAATGCTTAAGATAATAAAAAAAATGAACAAAGAGGTCACACAGGAACGACTTCTGGCTTGTATTCCCGGGAAATCTGCAGATCGGTATGAGGATGATGTGGAGGATCTTCTGGATCAGCTTACAGAAGCCGATGCCATGCACCCGGCAGCCGCTTATACAGAAGTAGCCGTGGATCATGCAGAGGATTCCTGTATTCAGTGCAGCAGCACGAATATATGCTCATCTTTATTTGCACTGAATTGTCATGAAGGGGACAAAGTATATCCCTGTCTGGTTACGGTTGGCAAGGAAATGGATGCTTTTGCCGCCGGACTGGATGATCCGATGCTGTCTTATCTGCAGGGAACGCTGATGAATCTCTGCCTTGATGATGCATTGCTCACAATAGCGGAAGAAATATTGAAAGAACACCCCGAAAAGAAGTTAATGATGGTGAAACCAGGCGTGGCCGGTATTTGTGAATTGTCAGAACAGGCCGGTATTTTGGCATTGCTGGAAAACGGAGCAGAGGAACTTGGTGTGACGGTAAGTGACAGGGGATTTTTGACACCCGGCTACAGCAGCACTGCGCTTTTATTCTTGTCTGAAACTGGCGTGGATTGCTGTGCTGACTGGCAGGAGGAAGAGGAACGAAAACGTCTTTTGCATGAACTGAATGTCATGGCAGGACATATATAAAAAGAAAGTATCTGTGAACATACTGAACAGATACAATAGATTTGTAAACGGAGACGGTAAAACATGAAAAAACGTACAAATAACACAACACTGATTCTGATCGCAATCCTGTCTTTCCTGGTAGGAGTCCTGCTGATTGGTGCCTATGGCTTGCATCTTCGGCATAAAGAAGAGGCAAAGCAGCAGGCGGTTCAGCAGCAGCAGCTGGCAGAGCAGCAAAGACAGGAGGAGCTGGCAAAAGCCCAGGCAGCGGAAGAAGAACGAAAACAGAATGCTGTAATTAACCGGGAGGATGAAAAGGCAGAATCTGTGCCGGGGATGGATGTGGAACAGGCGCTCGGTTCAGATCTCAGTCATATTGATCTTTCTTCCTATGTACAGAATGTAGAAGGTCTGATCCGGCAGCTGGATGCTGAAGAAGTGTCGGGATCGGAAGGTACACAATACCAGACAAAAGATCGGGCCATATTGATCACCAGGAATGGTGACAATTCACACGAAGTAGAGATGAGTGCGGAATGCAGCTATAGTCTGTATCATGTTTTTGTTGGAATGCTCCAGACAGATGCCACATCCTATCTACAGTCCAGAGGATACA
>CALZMS010000076.1 GCA_945788595.1 uncultured Lachnospiraceae bacterium | reverse complement strand
GCAGCAACGCATGGCGTGGCGCAGCAGGAGCACGAGGATTCTATATATACCTGGACCCTGACAATCTGCAGCAGCCCTCACATAAGTAAATTACTGACAGTTAGCCAAAAACTCTTTATCAGACACTTTAGAAGATTTGATTGCATTCTGAATGGCTTCGCACATAACTTCCGCTGCCAGTGTACCAACCACATTAATATCTGCGAACACCTGCCCTGTGCTGGCAGCATAGATGGAATCTCCGTCAGCCATAGTACCGACAGGATTGATACATCTGGCATAAGCACAGCGGGTCATAGAAGCAATCTTGTTCATTTCAGCCTTGGAAAAGGCGGCATTTGTGATGATAGCTCCAATAGTCGTGTTGCCTGTAAACTGGTCATGGGGCTTCAGAAAACGGTACATTTCCTCAACCGTATCCAGATATCCCACGCGGTCAGCAGTTTTAAGTCCTGCAATCTTTCGCCCATTTTTCGGATTAAAGATATCTCCGAGAGCGTTGACAACGACTACCGCAGCCATCTGCAGCGGCCCTACCTCTACAGCTGCAATGCCGAGGCCGGCCTTGGTAGCCTGGGCCATACCGTAGAGCTTTCCTACGGTAGCGCCGGTACCGGCACCGATATTTCCGGTACGGCTGTCAGTGCAGGCCAGTGCGTGACGGCAGGCTTCCTCACCCATATCTGCGTCAGGACGAACATTCGCACTACCATAGCCCAGATCATAGATACAGGACTGGCAGACCAGAGGAACCACAGCCGGTCCCGTGGGATAACCGATACCCTGGGACTCCAGAAAACGCATAACACCATCCGCCGCAGCAAGACCGTAGGCCGACCCGCCAGACAAAACGATGGCATTGATGGGATTATCAGCTGTCACCGGGGAAGTCAGCGGCGTTTCCCGGGAAGCAGGACCTCCGCCACTGATATCGCAGCCCACCCGGGCACCATTGGGAAAATACAGGACGGTAACACCGGTTTTTGCTTTTTCGTCGGTTGCATGACCGATGCGCAGATTCGTCAGTTCTTTGATGGATATTTCTCTGGTATAAGGCATAATGATTCCTCCTTCAGGCTGCCGCCTGTACGATGATCCTGAATGTAGAAACAGAATCTGGGTTACTGTTCAGTTCAGACTCTTTCACCGGGTGATAAGTCTGAGAAAATGGTTTAGAATCAGGAACGCTTCAGAGCAGCGCAGAGAGCGCGGGAGACGATACTGCCGATCACAAAGCAGATACCTGCTTCGATCAGACCCTGTACACCGACGAAAGCGGCTACGAACAGGATCGGATTGGATACACCCAGTCCGGAAGCGATTCCCTGAATATATTCGGTGTTATAGAAAAAGATACACAGAAATCCCATGAAAAACAAGGTGTTTAACAGCGGGCAGGCCAGGGATGCCACATAGTAGGATATTTTTCTGCTGGCGGCTTTTTTGTACAGAGCTGCAAAGATCAGTCCGGTCAGCCAGCCTTCCAGTACACGGGCTACGATGCAGGTGATGAAGGTGCCAAAGGGATTGATGGAAAGCAGCATGGCGGCGAAAGCAGAGCTTCCGTTTAAAGCCATGTAAAAGCTGGTGGCACCGAAAGCGAGACCGCAGATTGCGCCGCCCTTGGGACCGAGGATGATGGCACCTACGGCTACCGGAATAGTCAGCAGTGTGATGGAAAGTCCGGGAGTGCGCAGATAGCCCAGCGGGGTGAAGGACATCAGAATGATGATGGCGATCATCATGGCCAGCTCCACCATGTAGCGTGTGTCAAATTTCTTGTTACTGTTGCTCATAGCAAATTCTCCTTCTCGTCTGATAAAACGGCGCAGTGCGTCCCCTGTTTTTCAGACATTTTAGAATACGGGGATCGAGCGCGTCAGAGAAAAGGCAAAAAAGAGCAGACTCTGCCAAAAGACAGAAAAAATAAATATATGTAGACGCCGGAAAAGGTCGCCTCATAATAAATAATATAGATAATACTGATCTGTTTCGGATGCATTTTCTCTCGAATAACGCTCTTTTGTAAAATAGCATATTTTGGAGAAAACCGCAACGTTAGGAAGGCGATTCCGGGCTTTGAACTCAATATTGTGCAGTTTTGGCGCAATCCCGGTATAGTTTCAGCAGGATAAGTGTGCTATACTATAGAGCGAAAAGGGTGAGGAAAACACCCGGGAAGAAAAGAGGATACAAAGGAGAAAAGATATGAACTATCAGGATATCCTGGCAAATGCCAGAGGAAATATGGGATCCTGCAAGGTCTGTCCCGTATGTGACGGAAAAGCCTGCAAAAACACAGTGCCGGGTCCCGGTGCTAAAGGTGTAGGAGATACAGCCATCCGCAACTATCAGAAATGGCAGGAGATCCGTATCAATATGGACACAATCTGCGAAAACCGTCCCATTGATACATCTTTTGAACTGTTTGGCGAAATATATAAATATCCGATTTTTGCAGGTCCGGTGGGCGCCATGAAAATGCATTACGGCGATAAATACGACGATCTGGAATACAATGAGATCCTGGTGCAGGCCTGCGCCGATGCAGGTATCGCTGCATTTACCGGAGACGGTCTCAATGAGCAGGTGGTAAAAGCCGCTGCCAGAGCCATCGGCAAAGCCGGTGGTAAGGGAATTCCCACCATCAAGCCCTGGAGCCTTCCGCTGATCAAAGAGAAGATGGATCTGGTGAAAGCTGCCGGAGCCAAAGTCATTGCCATGGACATTGATGCCGCAGGACTGCCTTTCCTTAAGAATATGGAGCCTCCGGCAGGATCCAAGACAGTGGAAGAGTTAAAAGAGATCATCGCTTATGCGGATATGCCCTTTATTGTGAAAGGCATCATGACCGTCAAAGGAGCGGTAAAAGCTATGGAGGCCGGAGCTGCCGGTATCATCGTTTCCAACCATGGCGGTCGTGTACTGGATCAGACACCGGCAACAGCCGAAGTACTGGAACAGATCGCTCTGGCTGTAGGCGGAAAGATGAAGATATTCGTAGACGGCGGTATCCGCTCTGGTGTGGATATCTTTAAAGCACTGGCTCTGGGGGCAGATGCTGTTGTGGTGGCTCGTCCTTATGTAACAGCTGTATATGGCGGCGGTGCTGAGGGCGTAGGCGTTTATACTGAGAAGCTGGGTGGTGAGCTGGCAGATACCATGGCTATGTGCGGTGCCCACAGCTTGTCGGAAATCGGCAAGGATATGGTATTTACAAAGTAAAAAGTTTATTCATGCAAAAAGCATATTATATTAGCCTATAGGAGGTAATGTTATGAAAATTCTTGTTACCGGCGGTGCCGGCTATATCGGCAGCCATACCTGCGTGGAGCTCCTGAACGAAGGATATGAAGTCGTTGTACTGGACAATCTGTACAATTCCAGTGAGGAAGCTCTGAAAAGAGTACAGAATATCACAGGAAAACCGCTGACTTTCTATGAAGGAGACATGCTGGATCGTGATATCTGCGAGAAGATCTTTACAGAGCACAAGATCGACGCAGTTATCCATTTTGCAGGATTAAAGGCTGTAGGTGAATCCGTGGCAAAACCCTGGGAATACTATGACAATAATATCACCGGTACACTGGTACTTACCGATGTGATGAGAAAACACGGCTGCAAGAATATCGTATTTTCTTCCTCCGCTACGGTATATGGCGATCCGGCCATCATTCCGATCACAGAGGAGTGTCCAAAGGGACAGATCACCAATCCCTACGGTCAGACCAAAGGTATGCTGGAGCAGATTCTGACAGATCTGCATACCGGTGACCCGGAGTGGAATGTGATTCTGCTTCGTTACTTCAATCCCATCGGCGCCCATGAGAGCGGTCTGATCGGTGAGGATCCCAAGGGAATTCCGAACAATCTGGTTCCCTACATTGCCCAGGTGGCTGTAGGCAAAAGAGAATGCCTCAATGTATTTGGTGATGATTACCCCACACCGGACGGTACCGGTGTCAGAGATTACATCCACGTAGTGGATCTGGCGATCGGTCATGTATGTGCACTGAAAAAGATGGAGACTACCAAAGGCGTGCTGATCTACAATCTGGGCACAGGCAAAGGCTACAGCGTGCTGGACGTTTTGCATGCCTATGAAAAAGCCTGCGGCAAAAAGCTGCCCTACAAGATCTGCCCCCGCCGCGCAGGTGATATCCCCACCTGCTATTCCGATCCGTCAAAAGCAGAAAAAGAGCTTGGATGGACAGCAAAACGAGGAATCGACGAAATGTGCGCAGACAGCTGGAAATGGCAGTCTACAAATCCGGATGGATATGCCACAAAATAACGTACACTGTATACAGGTATAAACATGACAATACGAGAACAATTACAGGCGGCCGAGGAGGCCGCCTGGTTAAATCCTGAGAAAATTAAAGTCGCAGAAAGAGAAAAAATCTGCGGCCACGGCTTTGTGGAAGTGAAAGCGGCCCAGAACCGGTTTATGCGCTTCCTTCCCTTTATCCGGAAACAGAAGACAGAAAAGGTGTGATCGAATCCCGCCTTCTGGAAATCCCGGAAATGAGCGCCTGGCTAAAAGAAAACGGCGCCTGTGTCAGCGGCCGCATCCTGTTAAAAGATGATGCCCATCTGCCCATAGCAGGTTCCGTAAAAGCAAGAGGCGGTATCCACGAAGTGCTGAAAATAGCAGAACAACTGGCTTTCAAGGCAAAGATACTGCATCCCACCGACAAATACGACAAGATCGACAGCGAAGAATTTCGTCAGTTCTACAGTCAGTATACGATTCAGGCGGGATCCACAGGAAATCTGGGATTAAGCATCGGTATCATGGGCGCCAGTCTGGGCTTTCATGTGATCGTGCATATGTCCAGAGAAGCTAAAGAATGGAAAAAAGCGCTGCTCAGAGAAAAAGGCGTAACCGTTCTGGAATACGACGGCGATTACAGCCATGCCGTAGCAGAAGGAAGAGCCAGCTCCGCAAAGGATCCCCACAGCTTTTTCATTGATGATGAAAATTCCGAGGATCTCTTCTTCGGCTACGCCACCGCAGGCATGCGCCTCAAAATGCAGCTCTACAAAGCCGGCGTGAACGTAGACAGCGATCATCCCCTGTTCGTCTACCTTCCCTGCGGCGTAGGCGGAGCCCCCGGCGGGATCACCTACGGACTTAAGCAGATGTTCGGCGACAATGTCCACTGCTTTTTCGTAGAGCCAGTGCAGCATCCCTGTATGCTCCTGGGTCTGTCAAGCGGCAAATACGAAGAAATCTCCGTAGAAGACATAGGCCTCGGCGCCCCCACAGTCGCAGACGGCCTGGCCGTAGGCCGTCCCTCCGCCCTCGTCAGCAAAATGATGCGCCCCCTCCTTTCCGGCTGCTTCACCGTAAAAGACGAACACCTATTTATATGGATGAAAGTCATGTATGAGAAAGAACACCTCTTCCTCGAACCCCCCGCCTGCGCCGGCTTCCAGGGATTAACCCAGATCGAAAACCCCGACAGCATCTGCCGTCAATATCTGGAAAACCATCACCTGACCGAAAAAATGCAAAGCGCCACCCACATCATCTGGGCCACCGGCGGCGGACTCATTCCCTCAACCGAACAAACCCGCCTCCTCACCCTCTGAGGCAACCAGTATAGAAAAACAGGCCGGGGTATGCCGCGCAAGCGGCTCCCGGTCCTTCTCATATGTATATGTATTTACAGCGACTTTAGCGAGCACGACTTCGAGACCCTAGGCTCGAAGCGAGCGCAGCAGGAGCGAAACATACATATACATATGAGAAGGACCGGGAGCCGCTTGCGCGGCATACCCCGGCC
>CALZMS010000075.1 GCA_945788595.1 uncultured Lachnospiraceae bacterium | reverse complement strand
TATCGTGTTCGATCAGAAGAATTGCAATACCGAACTGTTCCCGGATGACCCGTATACATTCCACCAGTTCCGCCGTCTCTGTGGGATTCATGCCAGCAGCCGGTTCATCCAGCAAAAGGATCTTCATATTCGTAGCCAGCGCCCGGGCAATCTCCAGCTTTCTCTGCTCTCCATAGGGAAGGCTGGAGGCCTGATAATCCGCTTTATCCTCCAGATGAAAGATACTAAGAAGCTCCAGGGCTTTTTTGTCGAGCTCCCTCTCTGTTTTCCAGTACGCCGGTGTCCGAAACAGTGCCGCGCCCATTTTATAGGAAATATCCTTTGAAAAAGCCACCTTGACATTCTCCAGTACCGTCATCTGACTGAACAGACGGATATTCTGAAATGTACGGGCCACACCCGCAGCCACAAACTGATGTGTCTTTTTCCCATTCAAAGGCACACCTTCCAAAAGAACATCCCCTTCTGTAGGAACATAGACGCCTGTAAGCATATTAAACACCGTGGTTTTTCCCGCTCCATTTGGACCGATCAGGCCCACCAGCTCCCCCTTGTGTATTTCAATATTAAAATCGTGTACTGCCCGGAGTCCGCCAAAGGTAATCCCCAGATGCTTCGTCTGCAGTACCGGGATATTCTGATCACTCATTTACCGCAGCCTCCTCTCTTTTTTCAGATTTTGCCGCTTCTTTCGCAAAATGTTTCTTTATTCTTGCAGGCCATTTTGGTATATCGTAAAGCGCAAACTCACTGGTACCCATAATTCCGCGGGGACGGAACATGATCACTATGATAAGCGCCACGGAATATACCAGCATAGGATAGGTAAAAATCCCCTGCAAAAATCCCGGCAATGCATTTACCCATGCACCGTTTTTGATCGTATAGTTCAGAAGAAACATTCCAATGGCCGCCACCACTGAACCGGTCAGAGAACCCATACCGCCGATAACCACCATGACCACAATAAATACAGAGTTCAGAATAGAACCGTTGGTAAAGGCGAAGGAAGTTGTGGCCAGAGCAGAGTTGCAGCAGGAATACAGAGCACCTGCGACACCCGCAAAAAACGCCGAAAACGCAAAAGTCATGACTTTATAAAAACTGACGTTAATTCCCGATGCCGAAGCCGCGATCTCATTATCCCGGATGGCCCGGATGATCCGTCCGTATTTCGAACGGACGAACATGAACATAACCGTCATACAAAGGATCACTGCCAGAATTCCCAGCCACATGTATTTCATCTTTTCATCATTGGAAAAGCCCAGTCCATTGGCATACAGAGCCGATGAGGCAGCTCCCTGGGAAAGGCCCTGCTGTCCGCAGAAAGGAATATTATTAATCAGATTCACAATAATCATGCCAAATCCCAGAGTAATAATAGCCAGATAGTCTCCCTTCAGTCGAAGGGCCGGTATGCCTACGATAAGTCCCAGAATCGCCGCCAGTAATCCTGCTGCAATAAAGCTGGCAATCACAACCAGAATAAACGCTGCTCCTGATTTTGCCTCATAAATGCCTGCTCTCTGAAAGGCCAGTGAGATCAACGCTGCAGTATAGGCCCCCACAGCCATAAATCCGCAATGGCCCAGAGAAAGCTGTCCAAGAAAACCAAGCACCAGATTCAGAGAAGCTGCCATAATGATCAGATAACAGCATTGCCATACCGCCGGAACGACTTTCAATTTTATGGTATTTCCGCCCGTCAGACTGATACACACGGAAACTGCCATCAGCAAAGCCAGGGCAATACCGTTGATCAGATAACGCTTTGCAGTTTTATCCTGTCTCATACTTTTTCCCCCACATTCTTTCCTAAAATACCCGCAGGCTTGATCATCAGAACAATGATCAGGATCAGATAGACAAAGGTATCTGACATGGATGAGCTGATATAAGTATTTGTCGCAGACTGAATGATACCAATGACCATACCGCCCAGCATAGCGCCGGGGAGCGAGCCGATTCCGCCCAGAACAGCCGCAACAAAAGCATAGATGCCAAGGGTAGCTCCCATGGTCGTATATAATTTTGGATACTGCGCAATATACATCAACGCTGCCACCGCCGCAAGACCCGCACCAATGGCAAAGGTAATGATGATCGTCCTGTTCACATTGATGCCCATCAGAACAGCTGCCTGCTTATCCTCAGACACGCAGCGCATGGCTCGGCCAATGCGGGTCTTCTGTGTAAACAGATACAGACCGATCATAACCAGAGCGGATACAATGATCGTAATAAACGTTGCTGTACTGATAGAAACTCCGCCAATGGTAACCGTCTTACTGAATAGTGTATAGGGTACCCGGGGATCCGGTCCGATAGCCGGAATAGCCTGCGCCAGATTTTCCAGAACAAAGCTCATGGCAATAGCCGTGATCAGCGCTGTCAGATTTGTTCCCTTTTTGCGAACCGGGCGGTAAGCCAGCAATTCTACCAGCATACCGACACAGGCACATACGATAACCGCCAGTATCACCGCTGTCCATCCCGGCAGCCCCAGCCGCATCATAACAGGAATCGTAAAATACAAAGTATAACCGCCCACCATGATAAAATCACCGTGAGCAAAATTGATCAGCTTGATGATGCCGTAGACCATGGTATATCCCAGAGCAATCAGCGCGTAAACGCTGCCCAGGCGAAGTCCCGTAATCAGAAACTGTATAAAGGTAATCATAGGATTTTCCTCCTCAACATATGGTACAGAAGAAAGCTGTTCCTGCGAGAAAAGGAGAGGCCTTCACCTCTCCTTCTAAAACCCGCAGCCCCAAAAGCTTTATTCCACTTCCAGGGTCTGGATAGAACTCTTGGTTACCGCTGCATCGCCCTCATTGTAGCTGTAGCCCATCAGGACACCACTCTTGATCGGTGTACCGGTTTCATCAAAGGAGAATTTACCACTGGCTATCTCATATACTACGCTTGTGTCAGCCAAAGCAGCCTGTACATCTGCTGCAGCATAAGATCCGGCTGCTTCCATAGCTTTTTTGTATACCAGAACCGCATCGTATCCTAAGGCATCAAAGTTGTTGGGGCTTTCGCCGTATTTATCCTTAAAGGAACTTACAAAACAGGAAGAAACATCGGTAGCTGCCAGATCCTCTGCATAATGGTTAATGAAATAGAAATCATTGTAAACACTCAGATCTGCGCCATCCGGAATCGTGGTCTCTGTATTATCCACACCGTCACAGCCCAGGAGCACGCCGCTGAAACCGGCCTGACGGGCCTGCGGCACAAGGTAGGGACCTGTAACATCATAGTAGAACGGGATAAATACCAGCTCTGCTCCGGCAGATACCATCTTGTTAAACTGGTTGGTATAATCCACATCTGTCATAGTTGCCACGGATTCCTCCGCCACCACATTGACACCAAGCTCAGCACAGGAAGCAGAAAAGGCATCTCTTAATCCGGCAGAATATGTATCTGCGGAACAATAAACGATACCAACTTTTGTATAGCCATTGTCAGCCGCATATTTAGCTGCCAGCTGGCCCTGGAAAGAATCTTTAAAACAGGTACGGAATACGTAATCCATCTCCGTTGTCAGCGCATCGGCCGTACCGGAAGGTGTGATCAGCACAACGCCCTCAGAATTTGCAACAGAGGTAATAGCGGAGGTACAGCCGGAAGTTGCAGAACCGACCACCAGACCAATACCATCCGAAATCAAAGCGTTCATGGCATTCAGACATTCTGTGGAATCTCCCTGGTCATCCTTTGTCTCCGTTGCCAGCGCATAAGCCTCTCCTCCGATGGACACGCCGCCATCAGCGTTGATCTGTTCTACCGCCAGCTCAACACCATTGGAAATATGGGTTCCATAAACAGCCAGAGTACCTGTCATCGGTCCTATCACACCAAGAGTGATCGTTCCTGCAAAATCACCGGATGCAGCTTCACTTCCCGCAGCAGAGACCGCTGCAGATGCTTCACTGGCCGGTGCACTTGCAGCAGCTTCACTGGAAGAAGAGCTTCCACAGGCTGCAAGGCTCAAAGCCATACCCGCTGCCATAAACAGACTGATCAGTTTTTTCTTTTTCATAATAATGTCCTCTCTTTCTGTTCAGAACGAAAAAAAGGGGACAGCATACTCCTTTTGCTGAACCCCTTTGTACATTCCAAACATTATTACTTAAAGAAACTAAAAGAGGCGCACAGAAATATCTTTCCGTACGCCTTTGTCCTTTTATCCGTCTCTTTCAAGTTAGGTACATTCTAATACTGCCTTTTTCATTTGTCAACCACAAAAAATAAAAATAACAAGGGGATAGCCCCGTCACTCTTATCAGCTCAGCCGTCCATACAGCTCCACCGGCACATTCGCCTTAACACGGATTCCCTCTGCCAGGTACTCTTCCTCCAGAAGCTGCCCCTCCCGGCGGATCAGCTGCAAAAGTCCCACATCTTTATAGGAAAAGATCCTCTCCAGCAAAATATAGGACTCCTTCACCATCTCCCCCAGCGCCTCACGGCACTCATCCAGTCCTTCACCGGTCAGCGCAGAAATCCGCAGACATTTCTCCGCCCGTGCATCATGGAAACCGTGGTTGTCCTCCAGACGATCACATTTATTAAACAGCGTCAGAATCTTCTTCCGGTCCGCCTCCAGATCATGAAGCGTATCATACACTACCTGCATATGCATATCCCGCATGGGATCCGAGGCATCTACCATATGAATGATATAATCCGCGTACTTCGCCTCCTCCAATGTACTCTTAAACGCCTCGATCAGATGATGGGGCAGCTTATGGATAAAACCTACCGTATCCGTCAAAAGAATCTCCTGTCCATTCTCCAGTTCCAGAAGCCTCGTCGTAGGATCCAGCGTAGCAAACAGCTTATCCTCCTCCAGCACATCCGATCCCGTCATCCGATTCAAAAATGTGGATTTTCCCGCATTCGTATACCCCACGATCGCCACCGTAGGAATATGCTTCTCTTTCCTCTTCTCCCGGATCAGATCCCTGTGCTTCTGCACCGTCTGCAGCTCTTCCTTTAACTTGGAAATCCGTCCATGGATCAGACGCCTGTCCATCTCCAGCTTTTTCTCTCCCGGACCTCTGGTACCAATACCGCCGCCCAGCCGGGACAGTGAAGCACGCATACCCACCAGCCGTGCCGCCCGGTATCTCAGCTGCGCCAGCTCCACCTGGATCTTACCCTCACTGCTTCTGGCCCTGGCCGCAAAAATATCCAGGATCACCATCGTCCGATCCAGCACCTTACACTCCAGGATCCGCTCCAGATTATTCAGCTGCGCCGGCGAGAGCTCATCATCACAGACCACCCCATCCGCATCATTCACAGCCAGCATCTGCCGCACCTCCTCCAGCTTACCCCTACCCATATACGTCCCCGGATGGATCCTCTGGGCATTCTGCACCACCATAGCCACCGAATCCCCGCCAGCCGTCTCCACCAGTTCCTCCAGCTCCCCCAAAGAATCCTCCATCGAAATAGCAGACCTCTCCGCAGTCTGCACCCCAATCAAAATAAACCGCTCCCGCATAGCCTCATTCACCAACATCTCACTCATTCAAAAACCTCCAATCACACCGCATACCTTCCAAGACCAAATACCCCAGTGTGCCACCTCCAGGTACATCCTCACATCATACCTTCAAAGATCAGATATCCCAAGGTGACGTATCCCGGCATATATATTCTTTACAAACGACTTACCGAGCACGACTCCGAGACCTTAGGCTCGGAGCGAGCGCAGGGGAGCGCAGAAAAGAATATATATGCCGGGATACGTCACCTTGGGATGTCGTCCGTCTCACACACTCTCACAACTATCTACTATTTAAAAACTGACTCTCCCGCACAGCCTCCTCATCCTCCGGATA
>CALZMS010000074.1 GCA_945788595.1 uncultured Lachnospiraceae bacterium | reverse complement strand
CGAGGATTATGCATATACCCGGAGGCCGCACGCCCGCTTGTCAGTGTCAGCCCCATTTATGTAGTGGCTAGGGGACAGCTCTCCTGTCACTTTTTTCGTGACTTCCTTGAAGGTGCAGGGGCTATCCCCTGGTAACTTCTTGTCCAGAATTTCAATTCTTTGTTCACAGAATAATCACTGTATGTTCACAGTATAATCTGCATTTCAACACATTTTCCCGATAACTTTATATAATGATAAAACATGCGTGGCTGCAAGAAGCTATCTGGTCGGAGATTATGGATGGCCAGTGGTTTGGATTAGTGGTGGGAGACAGTTCCCAGCCAACCATGAAGGAATAATATGTCGCGCAGGTAAAGGAGGAATCAGGAGTGATAGAGATCAGTCATCTGGTCAAGGAATACGGCAGTCACAGAGCCGTAGATGACCTTTCCCTTACGGTGGAACCGGGCAGAATATATGGCTTTCTGGGACCGAATGGTGCCGGTAAATCCACTACGATGAATATTTTGACAGGGTATATCGGAGCTACATCCGGTTCGGTGACCATCAATGGACACGATATTTTTAAGGAACCGGAGGAGGCCAGAAAATGTATTGGGTATCTGCCGGAGATCCCGCCGGTATATGAGGATATGACGGTATGGGAGTATCTTCTGTTTGCGGCAGAATTAAAAAAGGTAGAGAAAAATAAACGCATACAGTATGTGGAGGAAGCCATGGAGCTGACGCATATTACGGATATGGAGAACCGTCTGATCCGCAACCTGTCGAAGGGTTACCGTCAGCGTGTGGGACTGGCACAGGCGGTGCTGGGATACCCGGAGATCATTATTCTGGATGAGCCCACGGTTGGTCTGGATCCGAAGCAGATCATCGAGATACGGGATCTGATCCGCCGCCTTGGGGAGAAGCATACGGTTATCTTAAGCTCCCATATTCTGTCGGAGGTAAAAGAGATCTGTGACTATATTTTTATCATTTCACAGGGAAAGCTGGTGGCTTCGGATACGACGCAGAATCTTCTGCATTATGTGCAGGGAGTCCAGAAAATAGAACTTCTTACGGATGAAAGCAGCGATGCTTTCTTAAGTGTACTCTATGAAGTGCCCGGTGTTACCGATGTCAGTGTCCAGGAACAGGAAAACATGACCAGCAAGATACTGGTCAGTGCCAGAGAAGGTCTGGACATTAGGAAAGATGTATTTAAAAAAATAGCCGAGTCCGGTCTGACGGTTCTGGAGATGCACAGCTCGGGCCGCTCGCTGGAGGATATCTTCCTGGAACTTACGGCAAAGAGTGACGTAAAGGAGGAAATCGAATTATGATAGCTATTTTGAAACGTGAATTTCGCGCGTATTTTCAGACTATCACCGGCTGGCTGTACATTGCGGTGGTAATGGCAGTATTCAGCCTGTATTATGTAGCGAATAACCTGAGCTACGGCGCGCCCCAGATTTATTATTCTATCGGCGGCGTGGCATTTATTTTTCTGATTCCGGTATCGGTACTGACCATGCGCTCTCTTTCGGAAGACCGGAGAACGAAAACCGATCAGCTGATCCTGACAGCACCGGTGTCTGTAGGAAAAATTGTTGCGGCAAAATACCTGGCCATGGTGTTTGTTCATGCTATCGTGATCCTAGGGATGACGATCATGACCCTTCTTCTGGATACTCTGGGGGATGCGTCTACGAAACAGAATTTGATCGCGGTATTCGGTTTTGCCTTGTACGGTATGACCTGCATTGCAGTGGGACTGTTTGTATCTTCGTTGACAGAAAGCCAGATTATTTCGGCGGTCATGACCTTTGGCGCGCTGTTTGTGGGTTATATGATGTCCGGTATCACACAGTTGATTTCGTCTTCCGGAAATCTGGTGACAAAGATCCTAGGCTGTTATGATCTGAGGACTCCGCTGGATTCCTTTTTTGACGGATGCTTTTCTGTCAGCGGAGTGGTGTATTATCTGTCGGTAAGTCTGTTGTTTGTTTTTCTGACTGCGCAGTCCATCCAGAAACGCCGCTGGCAGATGACGAAAAATAAGCTTTCTGCAGGTGTGTTTAGTACGGGATTTATAGCCGTAGGTATTGCGGCAACAGTGGTGATCAATCTGATCGTTTCCGAATTGCCGTCTTCCCTTACCTCCATAGACCTTACATCTTCCAAACTATATTCACTGACGCAGGATACAAAGGATTATCTGAAAACTCTGGATAAAGATATCACCATCTATGTGATCGCCAGCGAGGATAGTGTGGATTCTACGATTTCTGAGACTCTGAAACGGTATGAAGATAATTCTGATCATATTACTGTGGAGTATAAGGATCCGGCACAATCACCTACTTTTTACCAGCAGTATACGGACAGCTCCATATCTTCGGGCAGTCTGATCGTGACCTGTGGGGAACAGTCCCGGGTCATCGATTACAACGATCTGTTTGAGACTGATTTTGACTATACGACGTATACCAGTACGGTAACCGGTTACGATGGAGAGGGACAGATCACCAGTGCGCTGCAGTATGTGACCAGTGACAGTATGCAAAAAATTTATCAGATAAAGGGCCATGGAGAAACTGCTCTTAGCGGCAATTTTTCCAAAGCCATTGAGAAAGCCAATCTTTCTTCGGAAACACTGAATCTGATGGACGAAGATGCAGTACCGGAAGATGCACAGTGCCTGATCATCAATGCACCTACTTCGGATTTTTCAGAGGATGATGCAGAGAAAGTCATTACTTACCTGAATAATGGGGGCAATCTTCTGGTGACCACCAACAGTGAAGTGACCGAGGGAATGACGAATTTCGAAAGTATTCTTTCGGCGTATGGTATAACCCGGCAGAAAGGTATGATTGCGGAGAGCGATACTTCCATGTATTATCAGAATCCGTTTTATCTGCTTCCGGATGTGGCGAGCAGCATGTTTACCTCGGGAACCAGCGGGGCCTATATCTTTGCTCCCTATGCGGAGGGACTGACGGTGCCGGAGGATACGGATGATATGACGTACACGGCGCTTCTGACTACCTCAGACAGTGCCATTCTGAAAGCCGATGTACAGAATGCCACATCCTATGACTATGAAGATGGGGATACCAAGGGCAGTTTTGCCTTAGGCGTTGCCGCACAGAAGACCATCGATGAGGAGACTGTGTCTACTATGGTAGTCTACTCCGCAGCGGTAATGTTCACGGACAGTGCGGATCAGATGGTCAGCGGCAATAACTCCACGTTGTTTGCTTCTACTCTGGGACAGCTGACAGAAGATGACGACGATACGGCAGTTTCTGTGGTGATTCCGGTGAAAGAATACAATGTATCTATGCTGACCGTTTCCGCGTCTGCACAGATCCTGCTGAGTATCAGTTTTGTTCTGCTTCTGCCGCTGGCCCTTGTGGTGGCTGGTGTGCTGATCTGGTTAAAGAGGAGGAAACAGTAAATGACAAATGCACAAAAAAAGCAGGCGATCGGTATTGCCGTAATTCTTCTTGTGCTGGTGGCTGCTTTGGTGGGAGTGAAATTATATAATAAGAACGCTGAAGAGAGTAAGCAGCAGGAAGAAGAAACAGCAAAAATCTATGTAACATCGGCAGAGGCGCAGGACATTACTGCATTCAGCTGGATGCAGGAAGGGCAGACACTGACGATGACAAAAGAGGGTGACAGCTGGAACAGTAAGGAACATCCCGAGTATGTGATCGATACGGATAAAGTTGAAACTCTTCTGGAAAATATTGCGCCGTTGGAGGCAAATCAGACGGTGGAAGATCCGGAAGCGGATGATGTGTATGGTTTTGATCTGCCGACCAATGAGATTTCCTATATTGTCGGGGAAGAAACGGTTACGCTGACGCTTGGTATGGAAAATGAGATTACCGGTGGATATTATCTGAAATCCTCTGTGGATGGTACTGTTTATCTGGTGGATGGTTCTCTGGTGAGCGCGTTTAATATTGATGCTTCGGAGCTGGAGGCGGAGGAGGCCTCGGAAACATCAGAAACTTCGGATGTGACTGATGGGGCTGTTAGTTCGGAAATGGCTGATACATCTACTGTTTCTCAGACGGATGTGGAGTAGGTGATTGATGGACGGGAAGCGCATGGGTGAAAGGCATGGGGAATGATTCTCAAAAAGCCGGGCAACATTCCGACGAACTAACTGCTAACTACGGCTAAGACGCTCAGGAAAGCCTTCGCGCCTAAGCCTGCGTAAGCAGTGGATTTCGTCTCCATTAAAACCGCCCATGAAAGGCTTTTTGAAATCATTCCCCATGTCTTTCACCCATGCGCTTCCTTGTCTTTGCAGGGAGATGGAGTTGCGGTTTTATGAAATATAGTTCATTTGCAGAGTATGTATCATTTTAAAGTATTTGATTTAGGAGTCAGTGTGAAAAATGTATCTGTTGAATTTATTTTATTCATCAATATATTTCATCTCATCTACTTCTTTAAATTTCCATCTCATATCAATACACAGGAAAAAAGTGAGGGGATTCTCCGGGACAGGGTGTCTTGCAGAAAACAATCCAAAGTGCGTTTTTAGCGGAAAAAAGATCCATGACTTACGTAGACTTACGCGTGAAGGCATTCCTGAACGCATTAGTCGAAGTTAGTCATTAGCTTTTTGGAGCGTTGCGCTTGTTTTCTGCAAGACACCCTGCCCCGGAGAATCCCCTCACTTTTTTCCGTCCACCCCTCTCCTTCATTTTTCCACATTTCTGGTTGTCTTACTCCATTGAACGTGCTAGAATAGAATCTGGATTTTTCTAACCTTTGATTATAGGAGCATATGTATGAAATTTACCGAAAAAATATTTGGTACACACAGCCAACGCGAGCTCAAGAGGATCACCCCCCTCGTGGACAAGATCGAAGCCCTGCGCCCGACCATGCAGGCCATGAGCGATGCAGAGCTGCGTGACCAGACCAGAAAATTCAGAGAAAGACTGGATGCGGGTGAAACCCTTGACGATCTGCTCCCCGAAGCTTTCGCTACCGTCCGTGAGGCCGGCAAACGAGTGCTCGGCATGGAACATTACCGCGTACAGCTCATCGGCGGCGTGATCCTGCATCAGGGAAGAATCGCAGAGATGCGTACCGGTGAAGGTAAGACTCTGGTATCCACCCTTCCGGCTTACTTAAATGCCCTGGAAGGAAAAGGTGTGCATATCGTTACCGTCAACGATTACCTGGCACAGCGAGATGCAGAGTGGATGGGAAGCATTCATGAATTCCTGGGTCTCAAGGTCGGCGTCGTACTTAACAGCATGACACCGGAGGAGCGCCGGGAAGCATATAACTGCGATATCACCTATGTCACCAACAACGAATTAGGTTTCGACTACCTGCGTGATAATATGGTCATCTATAAAGAACAGCTGGTGCAGAGAGGACTGCATTATGCCATCATCGATGAGGTGGACTCTGTTCTGATCGATGAAGCCAGAACCCCGCTGATCATTTCCGGTCAGAGCGGCAAATCCACCAAGCTGTACGAGACCTGTGATATTCTGGCCAAACAGCTGCAGCGCGGTGAAGCCAGCGGCGAGATGACCAAGATGACCGCCATCATGGGCGAAGAAATCACAGAGACCGGTGATTTTATCGTTAATGAGAAAGATAAGATCGTCAACCTGACCGAACAGGGTGTAGAAAAAGTGGAGAAATTCTTCCACATCGAGAACCTGGCTGATCCGGAAAATCTGGAAATCCAGCACAATATTATCCTGGCTCTGCGGGCCCACAATCTGATGTTCAAGGATCAGGATTACGTGGTAAAGGATGACGAGATCCTGATCGTAGACGAGTTTACCGGACGTATTATGCCGGGCCGTCGTTATTCCGATGGTCTGCACCAGGCT
>CALZMS010000073.1 GCA_945788595.1 uncultured Lachnospiraceae bacterium | reverse complement strand
AGAATATGCTCTGAAAAAGGCGCAGCTTAGGTATTACGCAGCGGCACTGTACAGTGATCTTGGAAAGGCAAAGAAGCTTCCGGAAATCGAAGAAGGCAGTACCAGTGTAACAAAAAAAGGCAGCAAATGGAAATTTGCCATGAACGATACCAGTGCTTACGATATTTCCATACAGTCCTGTTCCAAGCAGCAAAAAAATGGTACATATCAGCTGAGTGTTCATCTGGTAGATGCTTCTTCCCAGACATCTCTGGGTGAATATGCGGCAGTGATCAAAAAGAGTCCTTATAAGAGTGCAAAGTCACCCTTCCACTATACCATCGTCTCTCTGCAGAAGATGACGAAGATGGATATGGAGACTGTACTGGTAGGAGATCAGCAGGATGAGCCTGCGCAGACTTCGCAGACGGGACTGACTGCAGATACCCAGACAGACACAACGACAGGTACATCATCTTCAGGCAGCGGTTCAACACAGTATGGAAATGTTCTTTCCATGCCGGGTACTTCCACAGATACAGAATCTTCAGGTACAAGCCAGACGTCCCAGACGGATACGTCTTCCGGCAGTGCTTCTGCTGGAACAGCTGCATCTCAGACATCGGCCACCGGAGCTGTGGACAGCGATATTGCCGGAGCAACGATCGCTTCTGACGCTGCCATGGATCTTGCAAAAAAATATTATGGCGCAGCAGACGATGATGGCACCGCTTATGAGTATAAATACGAGGGTGCCACAACTTATCAGAATGTGCCATACTATAATTTCTCTGTAAATAAGGGAGAAGAAACGGTGATCAATGTGCTGGTATCCGGTGATGGCGCGCGGATCTATAAAGGTACAAATACCAACGGCAGCTGGGCAATGCAGTAATCTTTCATTATTGCGCAGTAACCGTAAATTGCGATCCATTGGATCAGATAAAAGAATCTGCCGTACGGAGGAAAAGATAAATTGGCAAGAGCAATCTATCCGGGAAGCTTTGATCCTATCACACTGGGGCATCTGGACATTATCCGGCGGGCCTCTAAAGCCATGGACGAAGTGATCATCGGAATTCTGAAAAATTCAAAAAAAACATCCACTTTCACGCTGGAGGAGAGAAAGGCTATGATTGAGGCATGTATACAGGACATGCCCAATGTGTCGGTTAAGTTTTTTGACGGCATGACCGTGGATTTCGCCAGAGAGAACAATGCTCATGTAATCGTTCGTGGACTAAGAGCTATTTCGGATTTTGAATATGAGATGCAGATGGCACAGACAAACCATTCCATTGATCCGGATATGGATACGATCTTTTTTACCACGAGTCTGGAATATGCTTTTCTTAGTTCCACCATTGTAAAAGAAATTGGATTTTATGGAAAAGATATTTCCCGTTACGTGCCGGAGCCTGTTATTAAAATGATGCAGGAAAAATTCCGTAACGCGTAAAAAAATAGTTTTGAAAAACTAAACAGATATAAGTTTTCGAAGAATCAACAGCCGGATAGTATGCGGACTGCGTTGCAGACGATCCTATTCGGCTGTTTCGCTTAAATAACTATTTACGATAAAGAAATTGGAGAGAATTTTATGGCAGCCAGAAGAGAAAAACGAGAATACAGAATTTCCCCGCTGCAGAATCAGGTACTTTTGGGCGAGGCTCTGCAGGGGCTTCGTTTTTTGCCGGAGGAGAGTGTGGATCTGATCATGACTTCACCGGAGCCCTTTGCAGCAGGGCAGGAAGAAGATATTCAGGCAGCGTATAACCGGTATCTTGCCTATATGAGAGAGGTGATCCGGGAATGCGGCAGGGTGCTCACGGATGGTCGTTTTCTGGCCATTACGGCCTCTCATGTGCTGATCCCCAGACGAACCCGCAGTGAATCTTCGCTTCGTATTGCGGTGACCTTTGATCTGCATCGGATCTTTATGGAGGAGGGCTTTGTGTTTGTGGATGATATTATCCTTCGCAATGCGGATGGTTCCGGGCGTATGACCGGCCGCGGCAGCCGTTTTTCCGTGGACAGAAATCCGCTGCAGTACAAGCCTCAGCCGGTGACGGAGTACCTGATGGTCTATCGCAAGGGACAGGATGTGCTGATCGATGCGTTGATCCACGATCATCCCGAGCAGGAGCTGGTGGAAAAATCCCGTATTCCGGATGGATACGAAAAGACAAACATCTGGAACATCCATGCGGATCCGGAGGAGAAATATCCGGCCAGATTCCCCCGGGGACTGGCGGAAAGAGTGGTACAGTACTATTCCTTCCAGAATGATGTGGTGCTGGATCCCTTTGCGGGCATCGGCATTACGGCCCGGGCGGCGGCAGAGCAGAAGAGGCGCTTCTGTATGATCGAGAGCCGCGCTGAGGTGGCGGATTATATGATGGACGATCTGCGGATGCGGGGCAGCAGCTTTATCCATCCCTTTGAATTTTCGTTTGTGGATCTGAGAAAGGAAAATGATCATGCGTAAAATGGAGTTTAAAATGGAGCGGACAGGGCTTCTTACCATAGGGCAGGAGGTCACAGTGACGGAGAGTCAGCTGCCCACTTCCTATTATTACACCATTGTGCCGGCGGTGGCCATGAGTAAGAATTATCCGGCCTACCAGCGGCTTAAGAGCAGAACAGGAACTGTGCTGGAAATCGAGGAAAATCCCAGAGGCTACTATGCTCTGGTGGAATTTGATGAGGAGCCGGTGGATGAAAAGTGAAAAAGCAGTACACAATATTGAGCCGGTCTATGACCGGGACAGCCGGATTTTGATTCTTGGCAGCTTTCCTTCGGTGAAATCCCGGGAAGCTGCTTTTTTCTACCATCATCCCCAGAACCGGTTCTGGAAAGTGCTGGCGGGGGTATGTAAGGAATCGGTGCCGGGGAGTATAGAAGAGAAAAAGGCATTTCTGCATAGGAATCACATAGCTGTGTGGGATGTGATCCAAAGCTGTACCATCAGCGGTTCCAGTGACGCCTCCATACGAGATGTGGTGCCGAATCCGATTGAGCGTATTCTTGAAGAAGCGGATATTCAGAAGATTTTTGTCAATGGAAAGACAGCGGGGAAGATGTTTGCGAAATATCAGCAGGAGAAGATTGGACGTGAAGCGGTAGTGCTGCCGTCTACTAGTCCGGCCAACGCAGCGTGGACACTAGACAGGTTATTGGATGCCTGGAGTGAGGCACTATGCATTAAAGTATAAAATTGTATAAAAGATGGGGATTAAAAAGCTTTTTTGATAAGCTGTAATTAAGAAGTGTTTATTTGTCAGTATTTTAGGCAAATATATGGTGAAATGATTCGTGATGTTTTTGAATGTTGAGAAAATGATTTAAAGTTTGCCTTTTTACAAAAAAGAGGTTTAAAGATATTAACTTATAATTAAAATGTTGAACTTTGAATTGCATAGTGTTATACTATCCAAAGTGATATAAACTATAACAATAACGGGAATACATCTCGGGGAGGATAGTATGGCAACAGTAGCAGAACGTTTAAAAGAAATCATGGATATAAAAAATCTTCGTCAGGTAGATCTGGTGCGTCTGGCGGAGCCGGTGGGAGAAGAGAGCGGTATTCATATCAGTAAGAGCCATATCAGTCAGTATCTGAGCGGCAAATCCCAGCCCCGCCGGGATATTTTAAAGGTGATGGCCCAGGCTCTTGAAGTAAACCAGCTCTGGCTGCAGGGGGAAGATGTACCCATGGAAGCAGAAACGGTGGAAAAAAAAGAGATGCCTACCCCTGTTCGCCGGGATATCCGGGATGAAAATGGTACTCGTCACTTTACCAAATCTATGAAGCTTGACAACGTGCTTTATGATGTGCGCGGACCGGTAGTGGAAGAAGCTGCCCGCATGGAAGAGGCGGGAATGAAGATTCTCAAGCTGAACATCGGAAATCCTGCGCCCTTTGGCTTCCGTACACCGGATGAGGTGATCGCGGATATGCGCCAGCAGCTCACAGAGTGTGAGGGATATTCTGATTCCCGGGGACTTTTTTCTGCACGAAAAGCCATTATGCAGTATGCCCAGATCAAGAAGCTGCCGAATGTGCAGATGAACGATATTTACACAGGTAACGGTGTCAGCGAGCTGATCAGTTTATGTATGCAGGCACTGCTGGACCAGGGAGATGAGATCCTGATCCCGGCACCGGATTATCCGCTGTGGACGGCTTCGGCTACACTGGCGGGAGGCAAGGTAGTACATTATATCTGCGATGAGGAAGCAAACTGGTATCCGGACATCGATGATATCCGTCGTAAGGTCACGGATCGTACCAAGGCCATTGTTATCATCAATCCCAATAATCCAACGGGTGTGCTGTATCCGAAGGAAATCCTGGAGCAGATCGTGGAGATCGCCCGGGAACACCAGCTGATCATCTTTTCTGATGAGATCTATGACCGTCTCGTTATGGATGGGCTGGAGCATACCTCCATTGCGTCTCTGGCACCGGATCTCTTCTGCGTGACCTTCAGCGGATTGTCCAAATCCCATATGATCGCCGGTTTCCGTGTGGGCTGGATGATTTTAAGCGGCAACAAAGCCATTGCAAAGGATTATATTGAGGGTATCCATATGCTGTCCAATATGCGTTTGTGCTCCAATGTACCGGCTCAGTCCATTATTCAGACGGCGCTGGGCGGTTACCAGAGCGTCAAGGAGTATCTGGTACCGGGTGGACGGATCTTTGATCAGAGAAATTATGTGTACGAGGCATTGAATGATATTCCGGGCATCACCTGTGTAAAGCCTCAGGCGGCCTTTTACGCTTTTCCGAAGCTGGATGTGAAGAAATTTAATATTACCAATGACGAGCAGTTTGCCCTGGATCTTCTGCGGGAGAAAAAGCTGCTGATCGTCAATGGTACCGGCTTTAACTGGCATGAGCCCGACCATTTCCGTGTGGTGTATCTGCCGAGAATAGAGAACCTGAAGCGTGCCATGGGAGATCTGAAGGATTTTCTGCAGAATTATCACCAGAATTAAAAGAATTGTGTCGGCACAGGTTGTTAAAACTCTGTCAAAGTGATATACTGATTTGGTGCAAAAGCAACGATAGTGTGAAGTGGCCAGTGAGAATTGAGGGTATCAGATTTCATGACAACTTTGTAAGTGATTGCTATGTCAGTCTGGCGTCGGGGAGATAGCTATGAAAAAAATGTATGAAGCCTGCTGGGAAATCTTTAACCAGTGTTCCAATAACCAGATGCGGGACATCCAGTTTGAGGAAGTTGAACTGGAGGATCCGGAAGAATATGTCCGTGCGAAATTCAAGGATAAAAATTTTACGTATGAAAAGACGGTTCTGAAGGACGGATCCATTATATTTGATATAGATACATCCGGGATTAAGCAGAGATATTCTTTTACGGAGATTTAAGACATCATAATGTTAATTTCGAGAGTATCATACAGCCAGTACCAAATTGTCTGATTAATGTATAGCAAAATAGATTGAATCATTTGTAATGATGATGTAAGAAAAAACACGGATTTGCGCAATTTATGGAGATACGGAAATAGGCATGCGGGAAATTTGTTATAATTAGCGGAAGGAAAAAAAGTTATACAATGACAGAACACATACACGAACATGACGATGCGCATCTGCATGAACACAGAACGGAAGAGATAAATTCTCACGTGCATCAGCATATTCTGGAGGACGGTACGGTGGTGGAGCACAGCCATGCCCACGGTCATACTCATACCCACCAGAATACCAAGGCGGTGCTGAATCGTCTGTCCAGAGCCATCGGTCATCTGGAATCCATCAAACGCATGGTAGAAGACGGCCGTGACTGCAGCGAGGTTCTGATCCAGCTGTCCGCTGTCAAATCTGCCATCAACAATACAGGTAAGGTGATCCTGCAGGATCATATCGAGCACTGCATTGTGGATGCTGTGAAAAGCGGCGACACCAAAGAACTGGACGCGCTGAATAAGGCAAT
>CALZMS010000072.1 GCA_945788595.1 uncultured Lachnospiraceae bacterium | reverse complement strand
GGAGGAGAAGTAGTATGCTGGATATCATCAATGTACACAAAACCTTTAATGCAGGAACGATAAATGAGAAAAAAGCCTTAAATGGCGTTAATCTTCATTTAAATGACGGTGACTTCTGTACCATTATCGGCGGCAACGGTGCCGGTAAATCTACCACACTGAATGCGGTGGCCGGTGTATGGCCCATCGATGAGGGCGCGATCCTGGTAGACGGTATCAATATTACCGGTGAGCCGGAATTCAAAAGAGCTGCTTATCTTGGACGTGTATTCCAGGATCCCATGACGGGAACTGCAGCCACCATGGAGATTCAGGAGAATCTGGCCATGGCAGCCCGCCGCGGAAAACGCCGTACCCTTGGCTGGGGTATTACCGCCAGGGAAAAGGACGAGTACCGGGAGATGTTAAAAATCCTGGATCTCGGTCTGGAGGACCGTCTGACCAGTAAGGTAGGTCTCCTGTCCGGCGGACAGAGACAGGCTCTGACTCTTCTGATGGCCACCCTGCAGAAGCCGAAGCTTCTGCTTCTGGATGAGCATACGGCAGCGCTGGATCCCAAGACAGCCCAGAAGGTGCTGAAGGTTACGGATCAGATCATTGCCGAGCATCATCTGACTGCCCTGATGGTTACCCATAATATGAAGGACGCCATCAAGCACGGCAACCGCCTGATCATGATGCACGACGGCAGAGTTATTTTGGATATCTCCGGTGAGGAGAAACAGAAGCTGACTGTAGCTGATCTGATGCATCAGTTTGAGGTTGTGTCCGGTGAAGAGTTTGCTAACGATAAGGCGATTCTTGCATAAAAAAATTAATAAGAATTTATGCGGCCAGGGGATAGTCCTCTGGCCGCTTTTTAACAACTATTTTGACTCTTTTGTCAAATGTTATCTCCTTTTCTTGATTGGGAGATGGTCTTTTGGACACTTTCTGTGGGATTAGGAATATACATTTTCTGGAAAAGTGTGTATAATCGGGATGTATGTAAGTAATGTGGGGTAGACCCTTAAACAGGAGGAGCTATGAATACTATGTATAAGATTACGACGGATAACACGGCGGATTTGCCATACAGTTTTTATAAAGAAAATGACATCGACTTTTTATTCCTGACCTATACTCTGGAGGATAAGCAGTACACTCTGGAAAATGAGCTTCCGGTGGCAGAGTTCTATGACCGTATGAGAAATGGTTCCATGCCTACCACATCTCAGTATAATGCTGAGGATGCAGCTGGATTGTGGGAGCCTTATCTTAAGCAGGGGATGGACATCCTGCATATTGCCTTTTCTTCGGGTCTGAGCGGAAGCTACAATTCTGCCCGGCTGGCAGCAGAGGAGCTGAGGGAAAAATATCCAGAGAGAAAGATCGTAGTGGTAGATACATTAAGCGCATCTCTCGGTGAGGGTATGCTGGTATGGTATGCCGCCAGAATGAAAAAAGAAGGAAAGACTATGGATGAAGTGGCTTCCTGGCTTGAGGAAAATAAGCTTCATTTGTGCCATGTGTTTACTGTAAATGACCTGTTCCATCTGTATCGTGGCGGCCGCGTATCTAAGGCAACCGCTATTCTCGGCACTATGATCAATATTAAGCCAATGCTTCATGTGGATAATGAGGGACATTTGATCAATCTGTCAAAGGTCAGAGGACGTAAGCATTCCATTATTAAGCTGGTCGATATGATGGATGAGCGCATTGGTTCCTATAAAGATAAAAATCCCATTATGATGATCAGCCACGGTGATTGCGCCGACGAGGCAGAGACTTTAAAACAGGAGGTGCTGAAACGATATCCGGGAACTGAGATATTGATTAATCATGTGGGGGCCACCATCGGTGCCCATTCCGGTCCGGGAACCATGGCACTGTTTTTCATGGGTGAGTATCGTTAGAAATTTATTATAAAGTACAGACTGAGGGCAGCTGGAAACATCCAGCTGCCTTGATGGATTTCAGAGAAAAGGAGGCAGATATGGATAAATTTATATTACATTCTGAATATGCCCCCACCGGTGATCAGCCCCGGGCTATCGAAAAACTGGTGCAGGGATTCAAAGAGGGCAATCAGTTTCAGACACTGCTGGGTGTTACTGGATCAGGCAAGACATTTACTATGGCCAATGTTATTGCCCAGCTGAATAAGCCTACGCTGATCCTGGCCCATAATAAGACGCTGGCTGCCCAGCTCTACGGCGAATTCAAGGAGTTCTTCCCGGAGAATGCAGTAGAGTATTTTGTAAGCTACTACGATTACTATCAGCCTGAAGCGTACGTCCCATCTACGGATACCTACATTGCCAAGGATTCAGCCATCAATGATGAGATCGATAAACTTCGCCTCTCAGCCACGGCAGCTTTGAGTGAGCGGCGGGATGTGATCATTGTATCCAGTGTGTCCTGTATTTACGGCATCGGAAGTCCCGATGATTACCAGAATATGATCATTTCTCTTCGTCCGGGTATGGAAAAGGACAGAGATGAGGTGGTAAGAGAGCTGATCGATATCCAGTATGACCGCAATGACCTGGATTTTCACCGCGGTACTTTCCGGGTGCACGGGGATGTGCTGGATGTATTTCCAGCAGATTTTTCGGATACCTTTATCCGCATTGAGTTTTTCGGAGATGAGGTCGACCGGATCACGGAGAGGGATGTACTGACCACAGAAGCGGTCAGTGAACTGAAACATGCCGCGATTTTTCCGGCATCCCACTATGTGGTGGCTCCGGAGAAAATCAAAAAGGCAGCTCAGGAGATCGAGGAAGAGCTGGATGCTCAGGTGCGCTATTTTAAAAGTGAGGATAAGCTTCTGGAGGCGCAACGAATCTGGGAACGCACTAATTTTGATATGGAGATGCTCAAAGAAACAGGTTTTTGTTCTGGTATCGAGAATTATTCTCGATATTTTTCCGGACTGGAGGCAGGAGAACCGCCCTATACGCTGATTGACTATTTTAAGGATGATTTTCTGATCATTGTGGACGAGTCCCATATCACATTGCCCCAGGTCAGAGGTATGTATGCCGGTGACCAGTCCAGAAAGCGTACACTGGTGGAGTACGGTTTCCGTTTGCCATCAGCTCTGGATAACCGTCCGCTGAATTTTGAGGAATTTGAGCAGCGCATCGACCAGATGTTGTTTGTATCCGCTACACCCGGTGACTATGAGGCAGATCATGAATTCCTGCGGGCAGAACAGCTGCTTCGTCCCACAGGTCTTCTGGATCCGGAGATCTCAGTTCGTCCGGTACAGGGACAGATCGATGATCTGATCGGGGAAATCCAGAAGGAGACAAAGCAGCATAATAAAGTACTGGTGACTACGCTGACAAAGCGGATGGCAGAGGATCTTACGGACTACATGAAAGAAGTCGGCATCAGAGTGCGCTATTTGCATTCGGATATCGACACTTTAGAACGTGCTGAGATCATCCGGGATATGCGTCTGGATGTGTTTGACGTTCTAGTGGGTATCAACCTTTTGCGAGAAGGTCTGGATATTCCGGAGATTTCCCTGGTGGTTATTCTGGATGCGGATAAAGAGGGATTCCTGCGTTCGGAGACATCTCTGATTCAGACCATCGGTCGTGCTGCCCGAAATGCCCAGGGGCATGTGATCATGTATGCGGATACGATCACCGATTCCATGCGTGCGGCTATCGATGAGACCGAGCGGCGTCGTAAACTGCAGCAGGCATACAATGAGGAGCACGGTATTACACCGACCACCATCAAAAAGGCGGTGCGTGAACTGATCAGCATCTCCAAAGAAGTGGCAAAGACCGAGAAAAAGCTGGCGAAAGATCCGGAGTCTATGGATTCTAAGGAGCTGAAAAAGCTCATCGGTGATGTACAGAAGCAGATGATGCGGGCAGCAGCAGATCTCAATTTCGAGGCAGCGGCAGAGCTGCGTGACAAGATGATTGAGCTGAAGAAGGCGCTGGATGACAGAGAAGATTGATGTAATTATTAGAACGATTGCATTCATCCCGGCTTTAAGTCGTACGGATAAGTGTTGGTAATATGTCACTTTGATTATATATAGAAGAAAAAGTAAATGTTCAGTGCCTTCATAGATAAGTATAAATGAATTAAACAGATCCTGTGTGGATAGCTCTACCCAGGATCTTTGTATTCGAATCAATAAATGATCTGGTAGCGTCTGAAAGAAAAAACACATTTTTTTAAATTCTTTCTGTAATTTGCTTGACATTGCTCTATCGTGGTGCTATTTTATACCTAGATGTTAGCACTCCAATCAAATGAGTGCTAACAAAAACCGGCGAGAGGAGGAAAAGATATGGAACTGAGTGAGAGAAAACAGAAAATCCTGGATGCGATCATTCGAACCTATCTGGAGACCGGAGAACCGGTTGGCTCCCGTACGATATCCAAGTACACCGATCTGAATCTTAGTTCGGCAACGATCCGAAATGAGATGGCAGATCTGGAGGAGATGGGATACATCGTACAGCCCCATACTTCCGCAGGCCGTATTCCTTCGGATAAAGGGTATCGCCTCTATGTGGATGAGATCATCCGCTCGAAGGATCAGGAGGTATCGGAGATTAAGGAAATGATGATCCGCAAGACGGATCAGATGGAGAAGATGCTCAAGCAGATCGTCAAGGTGCTGGCATCTAATACCAATTACGCCACGATGATCACCGGACCGAGCCTGCATAACACAAAGCTGAAATTCATCCAGTTGTCCAGAGTACATGAGATGCAGCTTCTGGCCGTTATCGTCAGCGACGGTAACATCGTCAGAAATCAGATTATTGATCTGGATGAAACCATGGATGAGGATCAGGTGCTTCGCCTGAATCTGCTTCTGAATACCCGTTTAAACGGGTTGACCATTGAGGAGATTAGCCTTGGACTGATTACCAAGCTTAAGGAAGAGGCAGGAATCCACAGTGGTGTCGTTTCGCAGGTGGTAGATGCTGTGGCAGATGCCATATCTGTGGAAGAAGATGAGGTGCCGGTATACACAAGCGGTGCAACGAACATTTTCAAATATCCAGAGCTTGCCGATCCGGATAAAGCCAGTGAGCTGATTTCGGCGCTGGAAGAAAAGGATTCTCTGGTGCATATGCTTCGTGAGGAGCAGGAGGAAGGGGATCCCGGAACTGGTATTCAGGTCTACATCGGTGGCAAGACAGAGATGCAGAGCATGAAGGATTGTTCGGTGGTTACCGCCACCTACGATTTGGGCAAGGGCATGAAAGGTACGATCGGTATTATCGGACCGAAACGTATGGATTATGAAAATGTTGTAGATAATCTTAAAGTGCTGAAAAAGCAACTGGACAGTATTTTCAAAGAAGGAGATACGTAAGTCCGTAGAATAGATAACCGGAAAGGTGGTAGGCTATGACAGAAGAAATCAAAAAAGAAGAGACGGTGAACGAAACTGCCGGTACTGTTGAAGAAACAGCAGAGCAGAACGAAGCCGCACAGGAGGTTCAGACAGAGCCGGATACAGAGGCATCTGCCGCAGAAGAAACAGCAGAGGAATCTGCAGATTCCGAAACAGCAGATACTCCGAAGGAAAAGAAAAAACTCTTTTCCAAGAAGAAAGATAAAAAGGATGAGAAGATCGAGGAGCTGACAGATCAGCTGAGACGTCAGATGGCGGAATTTGACAATTACCGCAAACGGACGGACAAAGAAAAAGCCAGCATGTATATCATCGGGGCCAAGGAGATCGTAGAGAAGCTTCTTCCGGTGGTGGATTCCTTTGAGCGGGGACTTGCCACAGCAACAGAGGAGCAGCTGGAGGATCCCTTCGTGGATGGTATGAATAAGGTTTATAAGCAGCTGAT
Source organism: uncultured Lachnospiraceae bacterium (assembly GCA_945788595.1). GTDB lineage: Bacteria > Bacillota > Clostridia > Lachnospirales > Lachnospiraceae > UBA11957. Next base: position 166 of record CALZMS010000072.1, on the reverse strand, counting down.
CACATCCCTTGAAGAACTTGGCGTTAAGCCTATCGAAGCAGTGGGAGCCGAGTTTAATCCGGATTATCACAATGCAGTAATGCATGTGGAGGACGAAGAAGTCGGGGAGAACATCATCGTAGAAGAATTCCAGAAGGGTTACACCTATAAGGATTTCGTAGTTCGT
>CALZMS010000071.1 GCA_945788595.1 uncultured Lachnospiraceae bacterium | reverse complement strand
TAATGATGGAGAAACAGTATGTCGTAATGGCGGCCAGAATACAGTTGGAAAAAGGTGACCCCAAACAGATTCAGGCGAAGATGGACGAACTGAAAGAAAAAAGAGTCAGCAAGCAGCCTCTGGAATTCCCAAGCGCAGGCAGTACCTTTAAACGTCCCGAGGGCGCTTTTGCAGGCAAGCTGATCATGGATGCCGGACTTCGTGGTTTTCGCGTGGGGGATGCCATGGTTTCTGAGAAACACTGCGGCTTTGTGATCAATGTAGGGAAAGCTACGGCAAAGGATGTGTGCGCGGTTATTGACCATGTACAGCAGGTGGTTCTGGAAAAATTTGGACGAAAGCTGGAGCCGGAGATCCGGTTCCTTGGATTCGACAGATAGAGGTTATACGTATGAGATTTATTATTGTGACCGGAATGTCCGGTGCCGGTAAATCGACAGCTTTAAAGATGCTGGAGGATATGGGCTTTTTTTGCGTAGACAATCTGCCGGTACCGCTTTTGGGCCGTTTTGCGGAGTTTGTGCAGATGAATAAAGTGACTGGAGAATTTTCGCAGGTGGCACTGGGCATGGATGTGCGCAGCCACAAGTCATTTGCACAGATCGAAAAAGCACTGGGAGAACTGGAAGCGCTGGATATCAAATGTGAGATCCTGTTTCTGGATGCTTCGGATGAAGTGCTGACGAAGCGCTATAAAGAAACGAGAAGAAAACACCCGCTGGTAGGGAATGGCCGTGTTCAGCCGGGTATCCGGATGGAACGGGAGATGCTTCAGGATATCAAGCTTCGCTCGGATTATGTGCTGGATACCAGCCATCTGCTGACCAGGGAACTGAAGATCGAGCTGGAGAAAATTTTTATCAGCGGTCAGAAATTTAACAGTCTGATGGTCTCGGTGGTCTCTTTTGGCTTTAAATATGGGATTCCTGAGGATGCGGATCTGGTATTTGATGTGCGTTTTCTTCCAAATCCCTATTATTTTGAGGAACTTCGTCCCCTGACAGGCAACGATGCTCCGGTCAGTGATTATGTGATGAAACATGAGCAGGCGCAGCTGTTTCTGGATAAGCTGGCAGATCTTCTGCAGTTTCTGATTCCGAATTATATTGATGAAGGTAAACATCAGCTGGTGATTGCCGTAGGATGTACCGGAGGCAAACACCGTTCTGTTACACTGGCCAATCAGCTGTATCAGCGTCTGACTCAGATAGAAACTATTGGGCTTCGCCTGGAGCACAGAGATATCGAAAAAGATGCTATAGTAAAAGCACACTGAAAGGATATAGAGCATGTCTTTTTCCGGTGAAATTAAAGAAGAACTTTCAAAAATCACGGACAGCAGCAGACATTGCCGCCTGGCGGAGCTGGCCGCTATTATTTCAGGCTGCGGTCAGGTGATAATTGATGAGGATGACCAGTATGAATTGGAAGTGCGTACGGAAAATGTCTGCCTGGCCAGAAAATACTATGCTCTGGTAAAAAAACTGTTTGGTATTCAGGCCGCAGTCATTCTCAGAAAAAATGAATATCTGAGCAAAACGGCAACCTATCATCTGGTGGTGGATGAGCATGAGGATGCTGTACATATTCTGAATGCAGTAGGTGTGCTGGATGAAGATGGATTTGTAAGGGAAAATGTAGAATACAGTCAGAAAAGGCTGCTCGAACGGGAGTGCTGCAAGCGTGCGTATATTCGCGGCGCTTTTCTGGCCAGCGGGTCCGTCAGTGATCCGCAGAAATCTTACCATCTGGAAATTGTCTGTCAGCAAAAAGTGCGAGCTCAGGTGCTGCAGCAGGTTCTGCATGAACTGGATCTGGATGCTCGCATCGTAACGCGAAAGAAAAGTGATGTGGTTTATTTGAAAGAAGGTGAACAGATTCTGTCTTTTCTGGGGAGTATCGGCGCCACACAGCATTTGTTTGCTATGGAAAATGTGAGGATCCTGAAAGAAATGCGTAATAATCTGAACCGGCAGGTGAATTGTGAGGCGGCTAATCTGAATAAGACAGTATCTGCTGCGGTACGGCAGATTGAGGATATCCGTTGGATCGAAGCGTGCGGAGAGTTTAAGAATCTTCCGCCGAATCTTCGCGAAATAGCAGAGATTCGGCTGGAAAATCCGGATGTTTCATTGAAAGAGCTGGGTGAGCTTCTGACGCCTCCTGTGGGTAAATCCGGTGTCAATCACCGTCTGAGAAAACTGGGAGAGATTGCGGAAAAACTGCGGAACACTCATCAGATATAGTGTGGGCTGACACGGAACCAGTAGGTATACAGCTGTTCAAAGCCAAGGCGTTCATATAAGGTGCGCGCGGGGGTATTTCCCTGGACGACCTGAAGATAGGCCTTGCGAGCCCCCTGTTTTTGCCCCTGGAGAAGAAGATTCTGACAGATAGCCTGAGCAAAGTGGCGCCGTCGGTAGGCGGGATCTACATGGATGGCATAAATACCGATGTAATCCCGGTCGAGAATTCCCAGACCGGTGGCAACGTAGCGCCCTTTATCTTCGATGTGCGCAGTGATGGTACGCTTGGGAATGGCGCGGTACATAGAAGGAACGATCTGCCGGTGTATCTCGTTGGTCATCTCTTTCAGGTCGAACAGAGAAAAGATCCACTCAGGACGGATCGATGCCTCTAACCGGACAGGTACATCGGAAGCGGGCTGTATCTTTTTCGGAATCTGCAGAGTCATAACATCTGTAGTGTGTTCAATCTCATAGTGCCGTCTGGACAGCATCTCATCAAAATCAGGCACCTGAAAAGGATTGATCTTAAAGATACAGGGTGTTCCCCAATCCCGGTAGATGGATTCGCAATAAGCTATTTTCTCGGCCAGCGGAAGAGTGGATGGACCAAGCTGCTCTACACTGTTTGTCCGATGAGTGTAAAAATAAGAAAAACGGAGGATCCAGCTGTCATAAATCTGCATCTGGTGAGAAGGCCAGGCATTCAGAGACAGATCCTCAATCAGTTTTATTTCATGATTCATAGTAATCTCCAAAAAAAAGAATCTTTTCCTATTATAATAGAGATGTACATATTAGGCAACTGCCAATCTGACTGCTGCAGACATGCTTTTAAAAATCTTGCAATGAGTCAGTAATGTGTTATAATGAAGAATGAATTGTATCTGCAAAACAGAGAAAGCAGATGCAAAGTGTATTTTGCTGTGGGGAGTAATATAGCAATAAGGAGTACGAAAATGTCAAAGTTTTTGAAGGTCATCGTAAATCTCGTTCTGGTCTGTGCCCTATTGTCGGCGGCAGCACTGCTGGTTCCGTCACTTTTGGGTGTGGAGATGAACATTATTGAAAACGACAGAGTAGAGACAAATCTGTCAGTGGGAACGGTCGTATACGGGCAGACAAAGAGTTTACAGGATGTCGAATTTGCAGACAATGTGTTTGTGGAAGAGTCAGACGGCTCCAAATATCTGTATCGTGTGAATGCAGTGGATGCTGAGAGTGATACCGTTGTATTAAAGGATGCCAGAAATGATGCTGCACAGACTGTGGAAAAAACAGTATCTTCTCTGTGTGTTGCCTATGTCACTGTACCGGTGCTGGGATATCTGGCAGTGGCTGCCGGTTCTGTGAAAGGCTGGGTAATCATTGGTCTTGTGGCGATATTGCTTCTGCTACTTTTTATTCTTTCTGAGATCTGGAGAAAAGATAAGCTGAAAGAAGAGGAAGAAGATGACGAAGACGGCGATGCCGAAGAACTGGAACAGGCCCGCGAAGAAAAGAAAAGGCTGAAAAAAGAAAAGAAAGCCAAAAAGAAAGCGGACAGAGATGCGCAGGATGAGGATGAAGACGAAGAGTACGAGGAATATCTGAAAAAGAAAGAAGAAAAGAAAGCCGCTAAAAGAGCCAGAAAAGCTGCGAAGAAAGAAGCCAGACATCTCAGTGAAGAACCGACTACAAGAGCAATTGAGGCAGAAGCGGAGGAAGAACCGGTGCAGAATACAGCAGATCTGTTTGAAGCAGCCCGGGTAGAGATAGCATCTTCTGTGGCCAGTGCCATGGCGGAGGAACAGGGCACTGCTTCACAAACTGAAAATACAGAGGAACCGGTCATTGATCTGGAGATGGCACTGACACAGGAACTGTCTAGAGCAACAAAAGATGACACAGACGGCCAGGGTGAATCCTCCGGCGAGGACGAAGCCGCTGCCGCTTCTCAGGAAGAGGTTCAGGAAGATTCACAGGAAATTGTGATGCCCTGTTATAGCGCGGATGAGTTGATCCGAAAAGCGATTCTGGCAGGAGATGAGCCGGATATCATTGAAGATAAAGATCTGGGACTGACTCTTCTGGATTATTCCTCTACATTATAATATAAGGAAGAAATACAGTATTGCGATTGTACAAGAAAAAGTACAAAAATATTCAAAAACCCCTTGCCAAGGCGAGGGGTTTCTTGTATAATGCAAACGTTGTGACATGATAGCGATGAAACGTGAGGTTGCTGTCGAAAGACAGGTTTTCCGTGGAGCGAATGTCAAGTTCAAGATAACTGACGACAAGTCACTGTACAAAACTTACAACGTCCATTGAGAGTATGGAAACAACGTGTGCAGCCCTTTGGGACACACACGGGAAAGTGTACAGTCACCGCTTGTCGCTCGAAAAAGCGAAAAGGAGGCGACTTTTTTTATGGCAAGTCAAGTAATGAGAATCACACTGAAAGCTTATGATCATCAGCTGGTTGATGCATCTGCAGCTAAAATCATCGAAACTGTAAAGAAGAACGGATCTGTGGTGAGCGGACCGGTACCCCTTCCGACAAAGAAAGAGGTAGTTACAATTCTTCGTGCTGTTCACAAATATAAAGACAGCCGCGAGCAGTTCGAGCAGAGAACTCATAAAAGACTGATCGATATCATTGCACCGACTCAGAAAACTGTAGATGCTCTGAGCAGACTGGAAATGCCGGCAGGTGTATATATCGATATCAAGATGAAACAGAAATAATGTTTCTGTAAAACAAATTTGGTAACAGTCCTGAAGCTTTAGATATAGAAGTAATGATTCATCATTCCACATATATCTACTGTTCTAGGATGATCGCCAAGAGCGATCCGCTGTAGATTAACAGGAGGTAAAAAGAATGAAGAAAGCTATCTTAGCTACCAAAGTCGGAATGACTCAAATCTTCAACGAAGACGGAGTACTTACTCCCGTAACAGTACTGCAGGCTGGTCCTGTTGTTGTTACACAGGTTAAAACTGTTGAGAACGACGGTTATAGCGCAGTGCAGGTTGGTTTTGCTGACAAGAGAGAAAAACTGGTCAACAAACCGCTGAAAGGACACTTTGACAAAGCTGGCGTATCCTACAAGAGATACATCAGAGAGTTCAAACTGGAAGATGCAGAAAGCTATGCATTAGGCCAGGAAATCAAAGCTGACATCTTTGTCGCTGGCGACAAGATCGATGTGACCGCCATTTCCAAAGGTAAAGGATTCCAGGGCGCTATCAAGAGACACGGTCAGAGCAGAGGACCGATGGCTCACGGTTCCAAATTCCATCGTCATGCAGGTTCCAATGGTTCTTCTTCCGATCCGAGCCGTGTATTCAAAGGCAAAAAGATGCCGGGTCAGATGGGCAACAAGAAAGTAACTGTTCAGAATCTGGAAATCGTAAGAGTAGATGCTGAAAACAATCTGCTTCTGGTTAAGGGCGCTGTACCGGGACCGAAGAAAGCAATGGTAACTATCAAAGAAACCGTTAAGTCCGGTAAGTAAGCTTTACAGGAAAGGAGGACACACAGATGGCAAACGTATCTGTATTTAATATGGAAGGCAATGAAGTTGGAACAATCGAACTGAACGATGCCGTTTTCGGAGTTGAGATCAACGAGAATCTGGTACATCAGGCAGTTGTTCTCCAGCTTGCAAATAATCGTCAGGGTACTCAGAAAGCAAAAACCCGCTCTGAAGTCAGCGGAGGCGGAAGAAAACCCTGGAGACAGAAAGGAACCGGTCATGCAAGACAGGGTTCAACAAGAGCTC
>CALZMS010000070.1 GCA_945788595.1 uncultured Lachnospiraceae bacterium | reverse complement strand
TAAATGCGATTCCGATTACTGCGCATATGAAAATGCAGAATATGATGAATTATACGAGCAGCTGATGGAAGAGATGGATGGAGATAAACGTACAGAGCTGATCACCAGAATGCAGCAGATACTTATTGATGATGCAGCTGTATTGGTTGACGGTTACTATAACAGTTCCATGATCTATTCCAAAAATGTGGCATACGCACACATTCATACTGCAGATTATTACTGGTTATCTACTGAAATAATACCTGCAGACTGAAAGTAATCCTTTGCGAAACATAAAGGAGAGAAAAGGTGAAAAAAAAGCAACTTTTATCAAGATTGCTGCAGATGGTGGTTGTTCTGATCGGTATCAGCTTTTTTACTTTCTTACTAACGTATATTTCGCCCGGTGATCCGGTGCGAAATATGCTGTCGGCAACAGGAGTTATGCCGACGGAAGAACTGATCCGGGATCTGCGGGATCAGATGGGGTTAAATGATCCGTTTTTTGTACAATACTTCCGCTGGCTGGGCAATTGCCTGCAGGGGGATTTTGGAACATCCTATTCCCTGAACAAACCGGTAACGGCTCTTTTGCTGGCCCGTTTATGGCCGACACTGAAACTGACGATTTTTTCCATGATCTTAATGCTTCTGATCGCGGTACCGCTGGGAACATTGTCTGCGGTATACAAGGATTCTGTCGCTGATTATATTGTCAGAGGGTTAACCTTTCTTGGTGTTTCCCTGCCGAATTTCTGGGTGGGTCTTCTTTTGATGCTGTATTTCTGTGTCAGACACACCTGGTTTCCGGTAGTATCATCCAGCGGAGATTTCAAGAGCATGGTACTGCCATCTTTGACACTGGCAATCGCGATGGCGTCAAAATACAGCCGTCAGGTGAGAACGGCGGTATTGGAGGAATTAAACCAGGATTATGTGATCGGCGCGAAGGCCCGCGGTGTAAAGGGATGGAAGATCATATGGTGCAATGTGTTCCCTAATTCATTGCTTCCTCTCATTACCATGCTGGGTCTTTCCATCGGATCTTTGCTGGGAGGTACAGCGGTTGTAGAGGTAATCTTTTCATACCCGGGATTGGGAAGCCTTGCGGTTTCGGCCATCACCTCCTGCGATTACAATCTGATCCAGGGCTATGTTCTCTGGGTGGCACTGATTTATATGGTGATCAACCTGATCGTAGATATGTCTTATCATTATGTTGACCCAAGAATGAGAATAAAGGGGTGATGGGCATGAAGAAGAAAAACGTATTTTTGAAAAACAAAACCTTTCTCATTTTTGGTTTTTTTGCCATTCTGATTTTTATTGTGGCAGTTTTTGCGCCGGTTTTTTCCGGCGGAATTGATCCGACGGAAGGCGACCTTGCCAAGGCGATCTTACCACCGGGTGACGGGCATATTTTCGGTACGGATAAGATGGGACGTGATATTTTTGCCCGTGTGATCTATGGCGCCAGAATATCCCTTTCAGCCTCTTTTTCGGTGGTTATTATCGTGGCAATCGTGGGAACGTTTCTGGGTATCCTTTGCGGGTATTTCGGGGGCGCAGTGGATGCTGTGATCATGCGTATTGCCGATATGATGATCGCGTTCCCGGGTCTGGTACTTGCCATGGCAGTTGCCGGCATTCTTGGAGCGAGTATCCGTAATGCCGTTATTGCCATCAGTATCGTTACCTGGCCGAAGTACGCGCGTCTTGCCCGTTCGCTGGTCATGAAGATCCGCAACCGCGATTACGTAGCTGCGGCAATAGTCACAGGATCAAAAACACCCTATATTCTTATGCGGTATATGCTCCCCAATACATTGCCGACGATCGTTATTACGGCGGCTACAGATATCGGAAGCATGATGCTCGAACTGGCAGCTTTGTCCTTTTTGGGTATGGGAGCCACAGCTCCTGCGGCCGAATGGGGACTGATGCTGAGTGAGGGACGTGCCTATATGCAGTCTGCGCCGTGGCTTATGATCTATCCCGGTCTGGCTATTTTTATTACCGTAGTAGTGTTTAACATGCTGGGTGACAGCCTGCGTGACATATTGGATCCGAAAAACGAGTAAAGGGGGAGTGAGTTGTGGCATTATTAGATGTTCAGCATGTAGATATTTCTTATGGCAACCGCTTGACCGTAAAGGATTGTAATCTGTCACTGGGAAAGGGAGAAATCTGTGCCATAGTCGGTGAGTCCGGTTCCGGAAAAACCACCGTGATCCGTGCAGTCTTGGGACTGCTTGCGGGCGGAGGTAAAGTGACGGCGGGAGATATTCTGTATCAGAATAAGTCGATCCTGAAATTGTCAAAAGAACAGTGGAATCAGTTGAGAGGGAAAGAGATTTCCATGATCTTTCAGGATTCCGGGGCGATGATGAATCCCACCAGAACGATAGGTAAAGTATTCGTTGAATATATCCGAACCCATGAAAATATTTCCAAAAATGATGCATGGGCAAAGGGTGTTGAGATGCTGGAACGTATGAGACTGCCGAACGGAGATAACATCATGAAAAGTTATCCGTTTCAGCTTTCCGGCGGAATGCGCCAGCGTGTAGGTATTGCCATGGGTATGACATACCAGCCGGATCTTTTGCTTGCAGATGAGCCGACCTCTGCCCTGGATGTAACAACACAGGCGCAGATCGTGCGCCAGTTTATGGAACTGCGGGATGAATACGATACGAGTATGATCATAGTTACGCACAATCTCGGTGTGGCAGCGTATATGGCCGACAAGATCATCGTCATGAAGCATGGTGAGATCGTAGAGTGCGGAGACCGTGAGCGGCTGTTAAAGCATGCAAAAACGGAGTATACAAGACAATTGTTGGATGCAGTGCCATCTCTGGGAGGTATGAGATATGTTTGATGAAAAAGATCTGATCATTGATGCCAGACATATTACCAGAAGGTTTCCTGCGGCAGGAGGAAAGGAGCTTACGGCATGCAATGATATTAACCTGCAGTTATACAGGGGAAAAACTCTGGGGCTTGTGGGAGAATCGGGATGCGGAAAAAGTACATTCATGCGATTTCTGGTATCTCTCGACAAACCGACTGAGGGAGAAATCTTATTTAACGGAAAAGATATAACGAAACTTAAAGGGGAAGAATTAAGGCTTCATCGACAGCATATCCAAATGGTATTTCAGGATCCGACCAATTCTTTTAATCCGAAGATGAAGATACGGGATATTATATGCGAGCCGCTGTTAAACTTTAAGAAGATCCGGCCGTCTGAGAAAGATGCCGTTGCCAGAAAATACCTGGAAATGGTGGAGCTGCCGGGGGATTTTGCGGACCGTTATCCTCACAATATGAGCGGCGGACAAAGACAGCGCGTGGCGATCGCGAGAGCGATCGTACTTGATCCGGAAGTCATCATCATGGATGAAGCGACAAGCGCGCTTGACGTTTCTGTGCAGAAAAATATCATTGAACTGATCCTTAAGCTTCAGAAAGAGAAGAATATTGCCATAGGATTTATCTGTCATGATATCGGCCTGGTACGGTCTGTGGCACATCAGATCGCAGTCATGTACCTGGGAAATATCGTAGAACTGATGCCGGCAGAGGATCTTCCGCAAAAGGCAGGCCATCCGTACACGCAGGCGCTGATGAAATCGGTATTTGATATCAACATGGATTTTTCAAAAAAGATCGAAAGCATCGAAGGCGAGGTTCCCAGTCCTCTGGATGTTCCCCCGGGATGCCCGTTTCAGAACCGCTGTGAGTATTGTCGGGAAAAATGCAAAACAGATCGTCCGTTGCTGAAAGAGATCTATCCCGGGCACAAAGTTGCCTGCCATTTCTGTCAGCAGATCGGAGGAATGGAAAAATGATCAAGAAAACAATAACCCACATATTGATCCTGGCAGCGGCAATCTGCATATTGGCAGGCTGTGGAAGGGTTTCGGAGGAATCTTACGTTTCCGAAGTTGCTGAAGATGAAAATGTGTCCGCAGATGGGGTACAGCAGCATTTGATCGGTGTGGTGACATACGACTTTTCTGATGCGGAGGTGGCAGGATTTCGAAATTATCTTCAGAACTATATTTCCCAGTGTTTTCCGGGTGTGGAATTTTTATACACAGATGAGGTGACAAGTCTCGAAGAGGAGATTGAGGAGCTGCATGCTATGAACGATGCAGGGGTAGAAGGTATTTTATCTTTCGTTACTTATGATCTTTATGAGGCTGTCAATTATTGTTCAGAGAATGATATTTATTATATGATGGCTTCCGGGACGATCTCAGATAAAGATTTTAATAAGGTTTCGGAAAATGAGTATTTTGTAGGTGTCATTGGTCCGGGGAACGAGATGGAATATGAAGCGGGCAGAAAACTGGCAGGCAGCTTCAGTCATAAAACAGAGAATAATGCATATTTCGTGTTAAGCGGCGGAGCCTATATGGGCAATGAAATGCATCGGCTTCGTACGGAGGGAGTCCTTGATAAACTTCAGGAGGATTATGGCGTAAAATTTGCGCAAACCAGCCAGGAGATTGCCGAAAGCACAGAACCGACGATCGTTCAGGCCGGTGATCTGACGGTTTGTATCTGTCCGGGATTCATGAATGTGAGTGAGCATTATCAGCTGGCGGTTTCAAGCCTGAAATCCGGAAGCTATTCGGCGGCTATGGCCGTTATGGCTGCCGGAAATTTCCCGGAAGAATGTGAAACGGTCCATACGGATTTCGGAATGATCGACAGTTTTACAGAAGAGAATCAGTTTGGATTTATTAATGGAAGACTGAGTTATCTGGCCGGAAAATACAGTTCGATCATCGGACCATCTTTTGTGGCTATGTATAATGCCGTCTGCGGGTATGCAGATGAATTCAGAGACAACGGAAAAGCATTTTCTCTGCAGCAGGGCTTCTGGGAAGCCTCCTCTCTGAATGAATATATAGAAAAATATTCCTTAGCGTCCGGAATATATGTAAATGCATATAATTACAATGATCTTCAGTCTGCGTGTAAGGTATACAATCCGAATGCGTCGATGGAGGATCTGAGAAAACTGACAGACGCGTATTCTTTTGAGGCAGCGTCCGAAAGAAGAAAAGTGAATTGATATTGCGGAGTCTCTCAGACTCATTTATGATTTTTTAAAGTAGGATCATGCATGAAAAAAGAAAATTCTATGCTTAATGGAAAAATCCTGTTTTCCATTGTTATCTTTGCGCTCCCACTCTTAGGAAGCAGTATTGTGCAGCAGCTGTATAATACGGCAGATCTACTGTTTGTCAGTAATTGTGCCGGTAAAACAGCTGCTGCAGCTGTCGGTGCCAGTGGTCTGATATTTACGTGTCTGATCGGCGTTTGTACCGGTTTGTCGGTGGGGGTCAATATTCTGGTGGCAAGGGCTGTCGGTGAAGATAAACCCGATTATGCCAAGTATGTTTCACAGACCGCCGTGATCATCAGTATTGTGACCGGTATACTTCTTTCAGTGATTGGACTGGCGGCAGCAAAACCTGTGCTGCGCTTGATGCAGACACCGGAGACGATTCTTCCGGAAGCACTGGTCTACCTTAGAACATATCTTTGCAGTATGCCTTTTATGGTCATCTATAATATGGGAAGCAGTGTATTGCGGGGATACGGCAACTCGAAAACACCTTTTTTGATTCTGGTAGCCGGGGGATGTGCCAATGTTTGTGCGGACTTTGTATTTGTCTCCGTTTTTCAATGGGGTGTCTTTGGCGCGGCACTTGCGACCCTGATCTGTCAGGGCATCAGCTCGACTCTGATACTGATCGTTTTATTTACCGGCAAAGATGGTGTTTGTGTTGCAGGAAACTGGAAAATGCCGGATGGCAGGATACTGAGAAAGATTATGGTCTTAAGTGTACCGGTGGCTGTGCAGGCAATTGTAGTTACCTTATCCAACATCATCGTGCAAAGCTACATCAACTCCTATGGAGAGGACACGATCGCAGCATTTGCTGCTTATTTCAGAATCGAATGTTTTATTTATCTGCCGCTTGTAGCCATAGGACAGGCCATGACAACCTTTGTGGGACAAAATGCAGGTGCAGGCAATTATCAGCGGATCAAAA
>CALZMS010000069.1 GCA_945788595.1 uncultured Lachnospiraceae bacterium | reverse complement strand
CCATTGTTCATAGCTGCTCCAATACCGGCAGTAATGATCATACTCAGATCGTTGGCCGCGTCACCGGCAGCTACAGTATCCGCAAGATCCACATGCAGATAATCACACAGCCAGCGGATAGCACTTCCCTTGTTCACACCGTAAGGTACATATTCCAGATATTCTTTGCAGGAGAAAAAGGAGTCTGCTTTTCCCCGCACCTGCTCTTCGTGATCTCTCTGGAAACGTTCCAGATAGGCACGATCTTCAAGTTCAGCCAGGAGGATCTTTGGCGGAGCTTTTCTGAGTGATGCCGGCGCATCAGCAACGATCCGTGAATGACCGCCGTTATTTCGATCATAGCGGATCAGCTCTTTGCTTCTTGTCTCAGCAATGGTCTCACCTTCATCGTAAGTCTGGCAGTGAATGCCCCACTTCCGGGCCTCTGCAAAAATATAACGCACGACATCCATATCCAGGGTTTCCCAGCGGATGATCTCTCCGGTATCGCATCGAACCACACAGCTTCCATTAAATGTAATGGCGTAACATCCCGGCTGATCCAATGACAGTCGTTTGATCTGCTGAATCATGTTGACTGTGGATCTGCCGGTGGCCAGAACAATGCTGTGTCCTTTTTTTCTGGCCTCTTCAATGGCATCACGGTTTTCCTGTGTTATCTGTTTCTGACTGTCCAGCAGTGTGCCGTCCAAATCTGTAAAAAATATCTTTTTGCTCATACTATATTATTCTGTCGTATTTTCTTCTGTTGTACCGCCTGTCTCACCGCTGTCATCTTTGGAAGGAGTTTCTTCCTTGGACGGTGTTTCTTCTTTGGAGGGAGACTCTTCTTTTGAGGAAGATTCATTTTTGGAAGAAGATTCCTCTTTGGAAGAAGACGGCTTGTCATTCTTGGAAGAAGATTCCACTTTGGAGGAAGACTCTGCTTTTGAAGAAGATTCTCCCTTACTGGAGGATTCTTCCTTCTTGCTGGAGGAGGACGTTCCTTCACCGTCGCTGGTCTTTTTCGGTTCTGCCGGACGAAGCTTGATCTCTGTACGATAGAAAATCACGATCGGCACATCTTTGTCGATCAGATCATACAGTGTGGCAGCTTTGCTCTTTGGCAGATTGATACAGCCATGAGAACCGCTGTAGTTGTAGATCGATCCGCCGAATCTGCTTCTCCAGCTGGCATCATGGAAACCATAACCGCCGTAGAAAGGCATCCAGTAATCTACGTGAGACACATAAGAGTATTCTCCGTTCGGAAGCTTTTCTCCTTTTAAGTCTCTGTCTTTTGTCTTGTAATCCAGCAGGTATATGCCGGAAGGTGTGTAACGGTCTTTTGTCATCTTACCGGACACACAATCACTAGACCATACCAGCTTTCCTTCTTTATAGAAATATACATGCTGGGAAGTAAGATCTACTTCAATATACGTATTTCCAAATCCACCGTTTTCTGTAGAGGACATCCGACTCTTATACTCAGGCTCTCTCTCCACGCATTCTCCATTTTCGATATTGGCGGTAAGCGTTTCCAGCTCTTTGGTCTGATCGATCTTCCAGCCCACATCCACAGTTTTAACAGAAACTACAGTGCCATAGGTGCTCTTAAAGTCCATGGTACTTCCCAGTGTATCTGTTTCACTGGCAAGTTCGGCGACAAACTCTTTTAATTTTGTCTGGAATGTGGCCTCGTCCTTGGTATAATTGCCTTCTTCGTCTTTATCCAGCCATTCGATCATCGTAGTGCCGTCCAGCACTTTGCTGCCCTGCGGAAGGGTATAGGTAACGCTGGCACCTACATACTGATTGAGCTGCTGCACCTGCTTTGTCAGGCTCTCATCTTCTGAGGTTACATTGGGTTCGGCATAGGCACCTGTCTCTTCCACATTAAGCTCTGTGATACCACTGCTGATGGCACCTACCACTGCTGCTGTCAGGATCTCTTCATCCAGCTTGTTGCCCGGATCTTCTTTTTCGATGACATATTTACCGTCTTTAAAATCCATATAGGCATCTTTTGGCATGGTCTGATGCAGAGGCTGCAGCTCGTCACACGCACTGACGATCTGGCTGACCTTTGCTTCATCAAAACTTGTGCTGTTCGCCACGGTATATTCCTTGGATTTCTGGGATTCCTGATACCATCCCATGATATTCTGCATTTTCAGAAGGTCTGCAATATCATTATTCTTGTTATACTGATAATCAACAGCTGATCCTTCAATCACCAGAGTTTCACCGTCACGGAAATTTACAGAAATTGCATAGTCTTCCACGCTTTCACGGATAAGATCTTCTACCTCTTCTACCGTCTTTTTGCTGCAGTCAATGGAGTTGATCGTTGTGTTCGGGAAAAATACATTTTTGTATTCCTGTGCCTTGTACACATAGGTACCTCCCAGAATTCCCGCAACGACTACGACAACAGCTGCGCAACCGATCACCGCATGTTTCACCTTAGCACTATTCTTTTTCTTCTTTTTGGAAGATTTTGCAGATGATCTGGAAGATGATTTTTTCTTCTGACTCTGATTTGTTTTTCTATTATTATTATTATTATTATTATTATTTACTTTTATATCGATTCCCATGATGGAATCCAGTTCTTTCTCGAGTCCCGAGCCGTATGTATTATCTTTCTTTTTCAAAACTGATCCCCCTGATGATTCCCCAACTATAATGCACGCTTCTTTGTGCATTGTTATTTTTATCTCACATGATACGCCCCATATTATACATGATTTTGCCTGTAAATCCACACCAATTTTCTTAGTTTTTTCTTAGTTTTTTCGTGCATTTATTCTGAACACAAATATCTTTTTAAAAAAGCATTTATGCACCGTTTTCCCAGTGTTTCTGTTTTTATGTCAGAAAGAAAAGCCGGTGTATGCACACCGACTTTTCTTCTCTGGCAATCTATCTTCTTTATCTGAAAAATCTGAACAGATCGCCCAGATCACTCTGCTGTTCTGAGCTGTCACTTCCACTGTCCTGAGACTGCTGACTTCTCTGGCTGCTCTTACTCTGACTGTCCGAAGAAAGCACCTGCTTATCCAGTGTAACATTCACGGTCATTTCCTTATATCCACCATCTGCAGCCCGTTCAAGAACCACTTCCACAGTTTCACCGGACGCGTAATACTCCAGAGTATTTATAAGTTCTTCCTTGTCAGAAATAGCCAGTCCGTCAAATTTTGTGATAATGTCACCAGCCCGGATACCGGCTTTATCTGCAGCGCCGTTAGCGCCCACTTCTTTAACATAAACACCGCTGGGCAGATTATACATTTCTGACGCATCGGAGGAAACATCTACACAGCTGATACCCAGATATCCTCTCTCAGCCTCGTCAACTTTCGTTCTGGTCGGACGTGTCATCAGGTCATCCAGGATATCTTTTGCCTTTGTGATCGGAATGGCATATCCCATACCTTCCACTTCTTCAGAAGCATATTTAGCCGAATTGATACCCACCAGCTCACCTTTCATATTAAATAATGCACCGCCGCTGTTGCCAGGGTTAATGGCTGCATCTACCTGAATCAGAGATGCCGTAACGTTATCGATGGTCACTTCACGATCCAGGGCGCTGACGATACCGCTGGTAACGGACTGTCCATGTCCCAGTGCATTACCAATAGCAACGATCTGTTCACCTACTGTAAGTGTATCGGAATCACCCAGTGTAGCGATTTTTATGGAGCTCATAATCTCTTCACTGATGTCATTCAGCTGAATTGCCACTACAGCCAGATCATTACTGGGATCTGTACCTTTCACAACAGCCTCGCATACCTGTTCCTTATTGTCATTAAAGCAAACCGAAAGAGATTCTGCCCCGGAAACCACATGATTGTTAGTAGCAATCAGAAGCTCTGTGTCGTTCTGGGCTACGATGATACCGCTGCCTGCACCCTCTGTCTGATAGCTCTGTGTTCCCCAGAAACTCTGTACTTCCTCAATAGAGGTACAGGTGATGGCAACCACAGAAGGTTTACACTGATTGGCCACATCCGCAACGGAACTGAAACTCTGGGAAGAAACCACCGCATCAGAAGAAGTTTCTTTTGCAGTATCTCCGGTTTCACCGGCCGTCTCGGGAATCTGTCCTGTCTCCTGCACAGCTTCTGCTGCAGACGAACTCTGCTCTGTCTTATTCAGCACCGTAACTGATGCAAATCCCCAGAATACCAGGCCTGCTACCAGTCCGAATACTACGGCTGATCCGACCAGGGCAAAAAACTTCTTTACTCCTTTATTTTTTTTCTTTTTCTTCGGAGGAACTTCTGTAGGGCCATTCCCCGTTCCTGTTGTATAATCTGTCATGGTACCTTCTGTATTTTCAGAAAAACCGTAATACGTATCGCTCATAAACCTTACCTCCCTGTACTTTTATGATGCTCATGGTACAGGGAAATTGTTATGCAGATTTGTTCTAATTGTGAACGAATTGTGTTTTATCCTGTCGACTTTTCTATCGGCATCCAGTCACAGACCAGAGCGGCATAGATCTGCTTTTGTGTCCCCAGCTTGTCCGTATACCCCTGCAGGCATATCGGATCTGCCATGTCATCTTTTTCCAATGTATCTCGATAATACAACCATCCGTCTTTTCCGTCAATCCAGCTTTTTCTGTTTACGATAAACGCAGCATATCCTTCTTCTTCCCCTGCAGCACTTTTCAGCTCAATACGAACTCTCAGACGATACCTTCCTTCTTTTTGAGAGACGATCACGGTCTGTGCCGCATCCTCCCATCGTCCGATGTATGTCTTCGGATCCTTGGCTGATACAAGAACTGAAGGCAAGGGTGAATACTCTTCTGGCTTAATATTCTCCAGACGAATATTTATGGTCAGAAGGAGTCCGATTGTGATCAGCATGGCCAATTCTCTGCTTTTCACCTGCACCTCCGCATCCTTTTCGTACCAAAAATATATGAGCCGGATTTCAAAATATACATAGCTTGTCAAAGGTGCAAAAAAACGATATACTGACGGTAAAGTAATATGTGTTATCTATGAAAGGGAGGCTTTTATGCAGCTTCGATTGCAGCTCGGTCATACAACGGTATCTTTTCTAGCAGACAGCTACGTGCCCTGGGACAGTAAACTTTCCGCATTCTGCCGCCCGGCAGAAACTTCAGTGGCTGCCCGGTCTGACACCAGCACTGCTGCTGATTTTGTCTATACGATCCATCTTGCGCAGCAGATCATTATCCGGGAGCACCAGCTTTTGCGGGAAACACGCTTTTTTAAGGTATATACCGATGGCATCCATGAAGCCTGGTACTATACCTTTCCCGACGGACAGATCTATGCCTGCTGCATAGAAGAATCTGAGGGGCATTTTTCCATCCATTATCTTCAGGATCTTAAGGACTATCTGACCGGCAATGTAACATTGTTTTATCTGGCCGCACTGGAATACCGGATGATACAGAAGGGCGATATGATCCTCCATTCTTCCTATATTCTAGATCAGGGTAAAGCGGTTTTGTTTGCGGCCCCTTCCGGTACAGGTAAATCTACCCAGGCTCATCTGTGGCAGGATGTGCGGAATAGTCAGATCATCAACGGTGACCGTGCCCTTTTGCAGAAAGGCAGGGATGGATGGTATGCCGGAGGATGGCCTATGTCGGGAAGCTCCGGGATCAGTATGCCACGACTGGCTCCAATTAAAGCGGTCATTGTTTTGTCGCAGTCTTCCCAGAATCTCGGTCATCGACTGACTGCAGAAGAGGGGTTTGAGGCGCTGAAGAAAGAGATCGTGCTTCGGCCCTGGAGCAGTACGGATATTGCGCTGGCAAGTAAACAGCTTATGGATTTTTGTGGAAATATTCCGGTGTATGCTTATGCCTGTCGTAAGGATGCCAGTGCGGTGGAGAATCTGGCGCGTATTCTTGGATAGATTTTTAGATTTGTGCTGATGACGGACAAAAAGAGTTGCTCCACTTTGCCGGCCTTCCCTGCGGTAGAGCTATATGATATTTCAAACAAGCGCAACGTCTTCAGGAGCTAAGGGCTAACTCCATCTAATGCTCTCAGGAATGCCTTCGAGCATAAGATTACGTAAGCA
>CALZMS010000068.1 GCA_945788595.1 uncultured Lachnospiraceae bacterium | reverse complement strand
ACAGAAGAAAGCCGCTCTGCAGAAAGAAATCGATCAGATGGATGCTGATCTTGTAGAGCTGATGACAGAGATCAAGACGCTCAAAGCCGATATCGAAGATAAAGAAGCGGACATCGAGGCTACGAAAGAAGAACTGGAGACCGCGCAGGCTGATCAGCAGGAGCAGTATGAGTCTATGAAGACCCGTATCGCTTATATATATGAAAACGGAGGCAGCGTTGCCTGGGCAGAAATGATCCTTTCCGATGCCAATATCTCCAATCTGCTGAATAAGGCAGAATACACCCAGGAGATTTACGATTATGATCGAAAAGCTCTGGATACATATGTAGAGACTGTAGAGAATGTACAGCAGCTGGAAAGAAATCTGGAAGACGAAAAAGCCGAGCTCGTTACCATGAAGGAAGAGAACGAGGAAGAAGAGGAAGCTTTAAATGCTGCTTTGGAAAAGAAGAAAAAGACCAGCGCCAATTATGCGTACGAGATCAGTGCCGCTGAGAAAAAGGCCCAGGAGTATTCCGACCTGATCCGACAGCAGTCTGCGCAGATCCGTCAGATCCAGCAGGAAAAAGCAGCCCAGGAGGCAGCCAGAAAGGCAGCTGAGGAAGCCAAGAAACGTGCTGAGGCAGAGAGAAAAGCTGCGGAAGAGGCGGCAAAAAAAGCTGCAGCATCCAATAAAGGAAGTTCATCTTCCAGCAGTTCATCCTCCGGAAGTTCATCCTCCGGCAGCTCATCCTCTGGAAGTTCATCCTCCGGCAGCTCATCTTCCGGAAGCACTTCCAAACCGAGCTACAGCGGTAAGGGAAGCGCCGTAGTGGCATACGCTACACAGTTTGTAGGCAATCCGTACGTATGGGGCGGAGAAAGCCTGACCAACGGTGCGGACTGTTCCGGATTTATTAAATCCGTATACGCACACTTCGGTGTCAGTTTGCCGCATTCTTCTTCCGCTATGAGAAGCTGTGGTGTGGGTGTTTCCTATTCCGACGCTATGCCGGGTGATATCATCTGCTACTCCGGTCATGTAGCTATTTACATGGGCGGCGGCGCCATTGTTCACGCCAGCAACAAAAAGGACGGCATCAAGATCAGCTACAATGCAGCTTATCGTACGATCCTGGCTGTAAGACGTGTAATCTGATTTTTATAGTACATAATCCCTCTGCTAAACGCAGGGGGATTTTTTTGGAAAGTATTTCCGAGCGTTTTACAGGAAATACTATATGCAGACATTAGCCAATATCAACGTGCGAAGTAAAATATTTTGCCGGTCTTGCCAGAATCTCCCGGATGGCAACAACAGCAGCACCGTGCAGCATAGAATCGCTCTCCACCAGACTCATGCTGATTCGGGTATCTTCATAAATGCTAGAGATCAGACGGTTCCTAATATTTTCGGTGACTCTTTCCAGCATCAGATCCGGCATGACATGTGCCATATCATCGCCAAGTACCACATATGTCGGGTTGAAGCTGTTAATGATATTGATAATTCCCACAGATAAATGATCACAGGCTTCCAGAAAGACCTCCGTCGCGACGGAGTCTTTTTTTCTGACCAGATCTGCGGCCTCATGGAAAGAAAGATTGTTGATCGGGTCTTTTTTGCGATTGACTTCGTTGGTAAAGGCAATGGACGAACAGTAGTTTTCGAGGCATCCATGGTTTCCGCATACGCATTTCGGACCGGAGAAATTGATGGAAGTGTGACCGATCTCTCCGGCCATACCAGCTGAACCCCGGATCAGATCTCCGTTATTTATGATTCCTGCGCCGACACCCTGCCCGATGGCGATATACACAAGCATTTCATTACGATACTGTTCGTCATTGTGCCAATACTGCGCAAGGGCTCCGGCATTAGCGTTCTGTTCAACAAATACGGGGATATTCAGCGCTTCCTCTAAATCATTTTTTATAGAGATGTTGTTCCAGCCCTGCACGCCTGTCATCAATTCGATTCTGCCCTTTTTGATACTGTAGGGGCCGGGGATCGCGACTCCGGCAGCCAGTATGATCCGCTCACCGGCATCTGCAAGGAGTGTTTTGCTGTCATAAAGCACAAGATTCATGGTAGTTTCCGGAGACTGTGACATTTTTATGTCAGCGCGTTTTTGCTGAATACAGGTGCCGGACAGATCAAATATACCGACAGAGTAATTTTTACGGGCAATGCGTATGCCAAGAACACCATAACCATCGTTATTTAGGGAAATGCCTATGGAACGCCGACCTTTGTCCCCGGTCAGGAATCCGGTCTCTTTTACTACGCCCCATGCAATAAAATCATTTACTATATGCGTTATAGTGGCCTGCTTGAGCTGTGTCATTTTTGCCAGATGAACCCGGGAACATTCGCCTTCTTTGCGAAGCAGGTTTAAAATCAGTTCCCGGTTCATATCCTGTATTTTTTCCTGATTATATCCAGAAGTAATGCGTGTCATGTAAGAACCTCTTTAATTAATAAATCCGATTAATAATATTATTTTATGTAAGGAATAATGAATTGTCAATAATGCTTTTGGAAGATGCTAACATTGAAAATAAATTGTGCAAAGGTGATGAAAATGCGTTATAAAGAGAAAAAATGATTACATATACTTGACAATCTCCGAATGAGAACATATTATAAAATCATATTA
The DNA here is from genome assembly GCA_945788595.1 of uncultured Lachnospiraceae bacterium. Lineage (GTDB taxonomy): Bacteria > Bacillota > Clostridia > Lachnospirales > Lachnospiraceae > UBA11957. The sequence goes on along the minus strand of CALZMS010000068.1, from coordinate 3,427 downwards.
TTAATTAAATGAATTAACTAATAAGGTCGATAAAACGATTTGTGGCTGGCGCTTGCAGCAGGATTGACCGCATGATTTTCATTTTTTCGAAGATATTCAGTGTCAGGTGAGTTTCACCCTGTGGTAGGGAGTTAAGCAGAGTGCAAAAATTAAGGCATTTGTACTTTTTCTGGTCAACGCAGGAAAAGAGGATGACAGTATATTTCAAAACTGGTATAATAAAAACGCTTAAAAACAGAAACATAAATTTAAATAAGAAGGAAATATCATATGCTTAAATTACTGCCATCGGTATTATCTGCCGATTTTGCCAATCTCGAGAGAGATCTGGCCTGTATAAAAGAAGCCGGAGTTACACAGATCCATGTGGATGTGATGGACGGAAACTTTGTGCCGAGTATTTCCCTGGGATTCCCAGTGATTCGCTCTATGAGAAAGGTCAGCGACCTTTTCTTTGATGTCCATCTGATGGTGGAGGAGCCGGGTCGTTATCTGGAAGAGACAAAGGCTGCCGGAGCGGACCGGATCGGTGTCCATGCGGAGGCCTGCTGTCATCTGCACAGAACGCTGCAGCAGATCAAAGCACTGGGTTGCGAGACCTGCGTAGTGTTAAATCCCGCCACACCCCTGACCGCGCTGGAGTATGTGCTGGAGGATGTGGATGTAGTACTTCTGATGACCGTTAACCCTGGATTTGGAGGTCAGGCCTATATTCCTGCCATGACAGAGAAAATCAGACAGCTTCGTCGTATGATTGACGAGCGGGGACTGGATGTGAAGATCGAGATCGACGGCGGAGTGAAGCTTTCCAATGCAAAGGAGCTGATCGAGGCCGGAGCGGAGTATCTGGTGGCCGGTTCCAGCGTATTTAACGGGGAGCCAAAGAAGGCTATCGCCGGATTTAAGGATATTTTTGCCGGATTTGAGGCATAAATAAGGTAACAGCGGCTGATGAACCGTCAGCTGACATAAATATATTATTTTCCATGGAGGTAAATAAAATGCGTTTTTTCATTGACACAGCAAATGTGGAAGACATCAGAAAAGCAAATGACATGGGTGTAATCTGTGGTGTTACCACAAACCCGTCTCTGATCGCCAAAGAAGGAAGAGATTTTAACGAGGTTATCAAAGAGATCACATCTATCGTAGATGGCCCCATCAGTGGTGAGGTAAAAGCTACCACAACAGATGCTGAAGGCATGATCAAAGAAGGCCGTGAGATCGCAGCCATCCATCCGAATATGGTTGTTAAGATCCCGATGACTGTAGAAGGTCTGAAAGCTACAAAGGTTCTGGCTTCCGAAGGCATCAAAACCAACGTAACTCTGATCTTTACTGCAAACCAGGCTCTGCTGGCTGCAAGAGCAGGCGCTACATATGTATCTCCGTTCCTTGGCCGTCTGGATGATATTTCTCAGCCGGGTATCGACCTGATCGAGACTATTGCCGAGATGTTCTCTGTTGCCGGACTGGATACACAGATCATCGCTGCCAGCGTAAGAAACCCGATCCACGTAACGGACTGTGCTCTGGCAGGTGCTGATATCGCTACTGTACCGTACAAGGTAATCGAGCAGATGACAAAACATCCGCTGACAGATCAGGGTATCGCAAAATTCCAGGCTGATTACAAGGCAGTATTTGGTGAATAAGTCTAAAATGTTCAAGACAGGCCGAATCACTCGGTGATGAGGCCTCAAGAACATAATTTATTTTAAGGAGAATTCCATGACTATTTTAGAACTTCAGAAGATGGCCGTTGAGGTAAGAAAGGGCATCGTTACCGGTGTTCATGCTGCCAAGGCCGGTCATCCGGGCGGATCTCTTTCCGCAGCAGACGTATTTACGTATCTTTATTTTGAAGAAATGAATGTAGACCCGAAGAACCCGAAAGATCCGAACCGTGACCGTTTCGTACTTTCCAAGGGACACACAGCACCGGGTCTGTACTCCGCACTGGCTCACCGCGGATTTTTCCCGGTAGAGGATCTTAAGACTCTGCGTCACATCGGTTCTCATCTGCAGGGTCATCCCTGTGTACAGCATACACCGGGTATCGATATGTCCAGCGGCTCCCTGGGCCAGGGTATTTCCGTAGCCGTAGGTATGGCTCTTTCCGCTAAGCTGAGCGATGAGTCCTACCGTGTATACACTCTGCTGGGTGACGGCGAGATTCAGGAAGGACAGGTATGGGAGGCAGCTATGTTTGCCGGTGCCAGAAAACTGGACAATCTCTGCGTGATCGTAGACAACAACGGTCTGCAGATCGACGGACCGGTAGCTGATGTCTGCAGCCCCTATCCGATCGATAAGAAATTTGATGCCTTTGGCTTCCATGTGATCAATGTGGCAGACGGCAACGATATGGAACAGCTGAAAGCTGCTTTTGATGAGGCAAAGACAGTGAAGGGTATGCCGACAGCCATTATCATGAAGACTGTAAAAGGAAAAGGTGTTTCCTTTATGGAGAATCAGGTGGGCTGGCACGGTAAAGCTCCGAATGACGAGGAATACGAGATCGCCATGGCGGATCTTGAGAAAGCAGGTGAAGCATTATGTCAGAAGTAAAGAAAGTCGCTACCAGACAGAGCTACGGTGAAGCTCTGATCGAGCTTGGTAAAGAGCATGACAATCTGGTGGTACTGGATGCCGATCTGGCAGCTGCCACCCAGACAGGTAAATTTAAAGCTGTTTTCCCGGAGAGATTTATCGACTGCGGTATCGCAGAGAGCAATCTGATGGGCATCGCCGCAGGTCTGGCCAGCACCGGCAAGGTGCCGTTTGCCAGCACATTTGCCATGTTTGCCGCAGGACGTGCTTTTGAACAGGTAAGAAACTCCATCGGTTATCCCCATCTGAACGTAAAGATCGGCGCTACCCATGCCGGTATTTCCGTTGGTGAGGACGGTGCTACCCATCAGTGTAATGAGGATATCGCTCTGATGCGTACGATTCCGGGAATGACCGTGATCAATCCGGCAGACGATATTGAAGCTAAGGCTGCAGTAAAGGCTGCTTACGAGATGGATGGCCCCGTATATCTGCGTTTCGGCCGTCTGGCTGTTCCGGTGATCAATGACAATCCGGATTATAAATTCGAAATTGGCAAAGGCGTTGTTCTCCGCGAGGGTAAGGATGTGGCGATCATCGCTACAGGTCTTTGCGTAAATTCCGCTCTGGAAGCTGCTGAGAAGCTTGCTGCTGACGGAATCGATGCTATGATCGTGAATATCCACACCATCAAACCTCTGGATGAAGAACTGGTGGTAGAAGCAGCAAAGAAATGCGGCAAAGTCGTGACTGTTGAGGAACATTCCGTGATCGGCGGTCTGGGCGGCGCTGTATGTGAGGTACTTTCCGAGAAACAGCCGACACCGGTAAAGAAGATCGGTGTTTACGATGTGTTCGGTGAGTCTGGTCCGGC
>CALZMS010000067.1 GCA_945788595.1 uncultured Lachnospiraceae bacterium | reverse complement strand
AAATGACACTTACTTTATCACAAAAGTAACAAGGCACATCACAAAACAGCCGCGAAGTACCTGGCCATCTTACATGTCCGGGAGCTGAGCATTCGACAACAGCAACAACACATACCCATATCTGTCATACAGCATTCTCTTCGCATATCCTGTTTCCTCCTTTCTTTGGTATGTCTGGAATTATATGCCTTTATTCCTAGTATGTCAATAGGTTTTATATGTTTTTATATTCATACAAAATAATCCAGAACAGGAAATGCTTGACAGTTCATTCCTGTTCCGGATTATTCTTGTTTGCTTTTATTGCTTTGCTGGACTAGAGTATATTGAATCTATTCCGACCTTTTCCAGCAAATCGGCCACGATGCAGCCAGAGGTTTCAAAATGGATATAATCTGTGGCATGCTCATCAAAAAGCACCTGCGCCTGTGCCGGGAAATCCTCATCCGCATCCCAGAACACCAGCTGCACTTCCATAAAAGGAAACGCTGCAAACTGGTATGCCACATCCCCCTTGTTCAGTTTCCGTCCACCGGCTTTTTCGCAGGCTGCAGCCAATTCTGCACAACGTCCGGTCCAGACTCTCGCAAAAGGTGTCAGCAGCGGATCTGCGATCCTTGCACTTCTCGATACTACCCGATCCAGCTTTTCATTAGGTACCCATACTCCGGCATGCCGCGGCTGATCCACTGTATATTTCAGTATATGGTAAATCGCCATGGATTCGTTGAAATACAGCTCTTTTGTCCATCCTGTCTCTGTCTGTTTTTCCAGATGGCCATCTTTTAAGCGCATTCTGTAAGGAATCTGAAAATAGGACAGATACACATGCGTTTTATCGTAATCCAGCTGCAGGATTTTTGCCACTCTCTCCGGGTCAAATCCGGCAAATTCCTCATGCCACTGCTCATAAAGTGCTTCACATTCCTCAAAAGGAACGCCTTTATTCTGAAATGCGTGAAAGTTTACACTCATCTTTTTTCCTCCGTCAGTATCTGCTTTTTCAACTTTATCTGAAAATCAGCTACGTCAATCTGTCTTCTACACTCCTGAATTCTATATATTTATCTTATTGGCAAAAGGTTCATACGATTCCGAACAGAAACGTTCATTTGACACTGTCCAAGTCCTTTTTGCCTCTTTATCCGATTAATTCCCCTGGGTAGGCTCTCCCAGAATGATAGATAACAGGCTCTTATCCAGCATGATCGTCCGGTTCCAGGGATTAAGGATCAGACCTTCGATACCCTCTGCCTGCAGCGCAGCCCGAAATAGCTGACCCATATCTGCCATAAAAGTTGATTTCACGCTGCCACCGCCCCGAATTTCTTCGTCGAAGCTGGTAAACACCGGCCACCATTTTGTACCATTCTCCAGCTGCATTACTTCCACACCAAGCTGTGTACTGCTAATGGCGGGCTCCACGGATACTATCAGCTGGCCATTTTCTTTCATTCGCCTGCGGATCACCGTCAGCACGTGAGCAAGCAGCTCCTGGGTAGGTTCCTTTTGCAGCATATGTATCGCCTGCTCTATTTTTTCGTTGCCTTGTAAAGCTTCGTCATTATTCTCTTTTGCTTTATTATCTAACGCCATGGTATATACCCTCATTTCTACGGAAATTTCTTTCACTACGATGTATCATAACGATTCTGCCCAAAGGATGCAAGAGCTTATGACGCCAAAAATCATCAGGCGTTTTCTCATGTACACAGCAGCAAAAATAACCCCTGAAACGGATTGCCGGGTCTCTTCAAAAGAGGTATACTTAAAACTGCACGAATTGTATTCTGAGCACTACAGCAATCTTGAGGAGATTACGATCATGCAGCCTATAACACAATATCTGCCTATATTCCTTGATATGGGCGATGAGCTTCTCTCCAGCGGAGCAGAGATCTTCCGCGTGGAGGATACCCTGAACCGCATGGGGATGGCTTGTGGAGCCACCCGGATGAATGTGTTTGTTATTACCTCCAGCATCGTCATCACTATGGAATGCCCCGACGGCAATGCCCGGACCCAGACAAAACGTATTCGAAAAAGCGCAGGAAACGATTTTACCAAGCTGGATAAGCTGAATGATCTGAGCCGGAATTTCTGCAGTCAGCCCTGCGAACCGCAAGAGCTCCGTAAAAGTCTGGAGACAATTTCCCGCATGCGGCCTACGCCCTTTGAACAGCTGGCCGGAAGTATTCTGGCTGCCTTCAGCTTTGCCATCTTTTTCGGAGGTGATTTCCGCGACGGCCTTTTTGCCGCAGTCGCAGCTGTATTGATCCGGATTTTCCATAAATATATCCGGCCGGTATGTATGAATGAAGTGACCTTCCAGTTTGCAGCATCCTTTCTTACCGGCTGTTTTATCTGTGCAGGATGCCGCCTGTTCCCTTTCCTTCATATGGATAAGATCATGATTGGTGATATCATGCTGCTGATTCCAGGCCTGATGACCACCAACGCCATCCGGGATGTTCTGATCGGAGATACGATATCCGGTGCCATGCGTTTTATCGAAGCGATACTTTTGGCGGCAATACTGGCCCTGGGATTCATCGGAGCCATTTGTTTATTCAGGAGATTTTAACTTATGCTGATTCAATTGATTACCGGAGCTCTGGGTTCTGTGGGCTTTGGCATGCTGTTTCATATCAAGTCAAAATATCTTCCCCTGGCTGCTCTGGGCGGTTTCTGGGGATGGCTTGTCTTTCTTCTCTGCCGGGATATGTGGGGCGGCGTATTTTTCCCTACATTAGTGGCGGGATTTGCAGTAGACGTCTATGCAGAGATTCTGGCCAGATTATGCCATGAGACCTCCACCTCCTTTTTCGTTACTTCCGTGATTCCTCTGATTCCCGGAAGCACGCTGTTTTACTGCATGAGCAGTATCGTGGAGGGCGATATGCTGACTGCATGGCAATATGGCAGAGATACTTTTCTGTACGCCCTGGGAATTGCCGCCGGAATGAGTATCGCATGGGCTATATGCTATTTTACGAGAAAGATTCACAAATGATTTCGGCTGATACATCCAACTAACAGGCATCATTGCTTCTTTTCTGGATGTTCCTCCTGTGGTTTTTCCTACTATATCCAATCATCAGCCTTTTTCAAATTCTTCTCTGTTTTTCCGCAAAAAAGCAGCCGTCATATCCATGACGGCCGCGCAAAACAACAATATATTTATTCCTTCTCCCGCATCACACTCATATACGCCGGACGAATGATCTTATCCGTACAGATCAGCTCCTCAATCCGGTGGGCGCTCCATCCCACGATTCGGGCAATGGCAAAGATCGCGGTATACAGTTCCATGGGAATGCCCAGCATTTCATAGACGAAACCGCTGTAGAAATCCACATTCGGGCTGACACCTTTGTAGATTTTCCTCTTCTCGGCAATCACTTCCGGCGCTATGCTCTCGATATTTTCGTACAGCATAAAATCCTGCTCCCGGCCTTTTTCATTGGCAAGCTTCTGTACGTAGCTCTTCAGAACACGTTCCCTGGGATCGGACAACGAATAAATGGCATGGCCCATACCGTAGATCAGGCCCTTCCGGTCAAAGGCTTCCTTGTCCACGATCTTGCCCAGATACCAGCGGATGGCATCTTTGTCCGCATAATCGGAAACATGCTCCCGGATATCCTCCATCATTTCCATAACCTTGATATTGGCGCCGCCGTGCTTCGGACCTTTCAGGGAAGACATGGCTGCTGCCATCGTGGAATACGTATCGGAACCGGAGGACGTCACCACACGGGTGGTAAAGGTGGAATTGTTACCGCCGCCATGCTCCATGTGCAGGATCAGGGCCGTATCCAGCACCTTCGCCTCCGTCTTCGTGTACTTTTTATCGGGACGCATAAGCATCAGCAGATTCTCCGCTGTGGACAGAGACGGATCCGGATGATGAATAAACATACTCTGATCTTTTTCGTAATGGTTATAGGCATTGTAGCCGTAAACCGCCAGCATGGGGAATTCACTGATCAGCTGTATACACTGGCGCAAAGAATTGCTCACGGAAGTATCCTTGGCCCGCTCATCGTAGGAAGCCAGCGTCAGAATACTCCGGGTCATGGAATTCATGATATCCTCCGAAGGCGCTTTCATGATCACATCCCGGGTAAAGTTCGTGGGCAATGTGCGGCAGGCGCCGATCAACTCCTTGTACTGCTTTTCCTGCTCTGCATCCGGCAATTCTCCCATCAAAAGCAGATAAGCAATTTTTTCAAAACCCAGTTCATCCTCCCCCAGACTTCCAATCAGCTGTTCTACCCGGTAGCCTCTGTACCAAAGCTGTCCGTCACAGGAGACTTTTTTGCCATTCTGGATTTCTGAGGACTTGATCCGGGAAATATTGGTCAGTCCTGTCAGCACACCATTTCCGTTTTCATCCCGAAGTCCCCGGTTTACCCCGTATTCCTCATACAATCTCGGAGAAATATTGTCATTTTTGCGGCAGATCTCCTCCTGCCTGGATGTGTATTCACTCAATGTCTTCAGCATCTTTCTCCTCCATCTTCTCAAAAGCCAGACTCATGGTCGTTTCCATTTCCTGCATCAGCTGCAGAAGCTGCACCAGCTTTTCCGTACCAAAGCTCTCAATTACATTTCCGTAAAATTCCTTCAACACATTTTCCTGCTCCTGCAGCTTCTCTTCTCCCGCTGGTGTGATGGTCACATACGTACCCTCACTGCCGTTGCCGTCGTGAGACCAGGTCAGAAGGCCCCGATCTCTCATATCTCCGATCATTCTGGAAGTCTGACGCATGGTCAGCTCCATCTTGGCGGATATATCCTTCAGATACGTTTTCTGTCCGTATATAGAGGATGCTTCTCCCTCCCTGGCAATGCTATGCAGGGCAATATATTCCGCTATACTGATGTTTTCAAAAAGATCTTTGACTTTTCCCTTATTCAGCAGATATCTGCGGTAGGTGATCTCATGTGACAGAACACTGATGTCCATAGGCTGTTTCTTTCCGGTTTCTCTGTTTTCTTCCATAGGTTTACCTCCGTTGTATTTGCTTAATTTTTCATATGCACTTTTGTTTTTTCGTATTCACTTTTAAATCATTTGTTTTTAACATATTAAAGGTAAAAAAATATAAAGTCAACCGACTTTATATTTTTTTCATGAACTATTTCGATTTTGCTTTGATATTTTCGTTTACCTTTAGTAGTACCCGTTTAAAAACATCCAAATCTTCATCGGATATGCCCGCAAACATCTCCTCCCGGACTCTTTTCCAAACATCATCCGCCTCTGCCGCAATCTTTTTGCCATCGTGCGTCAGACTGTAATGAACGTATCTTCTGTCTTTTTTGTCCTGTTCTGCCGTGATCAGGCCCTTTTCGCAGAGGCTGAATACGGTCTGGGAAATATGGCCCCGGTTGGCATTCAGATATTCATGAATACTGACAACCGTATCGTCCTCCCCACACTGAGCCAGACAGCAGATGACCTCCAGCTCAATTCTTTTCAGTTCGTATTTTTTTCGCATTTCGGACAGACTCTGTTCCGTATATTGTTTAAACTGGCCGCCCCGAAGCATGACTTCCACCGGTTTTTTCATCTCTCTCGCCACCTTTTGCGTTCGTTTGTTTTTAACATAGTAGTAGATATGAAAATGTTTGTCAACGCAAAAATCACTTTTCACTTTCAAAAACAGTATACTCAAAAAAGAAACTTCATCTGATAATTCCCATCTGTACCATTTATCCACAAAATACTCTCCTGTCTGATCTTTGCACAGAAATTATTCAAAGTCTGTTTACCTCACATTATCATGTAATATTTTAAAAACACCTGCGAAATCAAGGAAAATTCTTGTGATTTTCCAGTTTTCCTATATAATAATTACAGGTGACAAAAAACAAAAAATGGGAGGATTACCTATGCCTAAAAGAACCGATATCCATAAAGTACTGATCATTGGCTCAGGACCCATCGTTATCGGCCAGGCCTGTGAGTTTGATTACTCCGGTACCCAGGCCTGCAAAGCTCTGCGCAAGCTGGGATATGAGATCGTTCTGGTCAATTCCAATCCGGCAACGATCATGACCGATCCGGAG
>CALZMS010000066.1 GCA_945788595.1 uncultured Lachnospiraceae bacterium | reverse complement strand
TCATATCTACAGAATGGCCGAAACTTTCCTCGACTTCTTTGAAAAGATTTACCCATGCATTCAGATCGGATGTACAATTATTGCAATGTACCATGGCTACCGGATGTCCGGACGGGGTTGTGACCATATCGATTTCCTCATGAACTTTTTTCATCTCATGTTCCAGTACAACCATGGCAAATACCGATGTTCCTGCAGATACGTTACCTGTTTTTTCTGCCACACTGTTTGTCGCTGTCATACCTGTTCCCGCATCCCCCTCTGCCGGACATACGGGGATTCCAGGCTGCAGTTTTCCTGTCGTATCCAGAAGCGTTGCCCCTTCTACGGTCAGCATGCCAGCCTGTTCACCCGCAGTCAGGACTTCCGGGAAAATATCTCTCAGCTTCCACGGAATATTTTTATCTGCAACCATAGCATTGAATTTTTCCAGCAGATCCTCACGATAATCTCCCGTCATGCTGTCAATGGGAAACATTCCGGACGCGTCTCCCACACCTAATACTTTCTTACCGGTAAGCTTCCAGTGGATATAACCGGCCAGAGTGGTAATATAACAGATATTCCCAACATGTTCTTCGTTATTTAATATTGCCTGATATAGATGTGCTACACTCCAGCGCTGTGGAATATTAAAGGCGAATTCCTTGGTCAGCGCACTGGCGGCTTCTTCTGTGATGGTATTTCTCCATGTTCTGAAAGGCACCAGCAGTTCACCATTTTTATCAAATGCCATATAACCATGCATCATTGCACTGAAGCCCATACTTCCCACAGTGGTAAGCGTCACCTCATAGGTTTTTTCAATATTTTCAGCCAGATTCTGATAACAGCCTCTGACCCCCTGCCAGATGTCGTCCAGACTATAGGTCCATATGCCATTTTCCAGTCTGTTTTCCCAGTCGTAATTTCCGGAAGCGATCGGTGTACAGTCATCTGCGATCAGCACAGCTTTTATTCTTGTGGATCCAAACTCTATACCAAGAGAAGTTTTTCCCTGTATGATCTGTTCTCTAATTTCCAAAATTTAGCTCCTTATATTCTCTTTCATTCATACATTCATTTCTCCCATACCGCAGTTATTTCAGCACACGCAAAAAATATGCAAAGGTAAACTGCTGCAAGAGTCCCCTGAAGAACCTATAATTCCGCAGAGGACTCATCGAAGAAAGGAAATGAACTATGATAAATTACAATTAATCTGTTACATGAAAAACTTCTGCAGATCCGCCTCTGTGGTATCCTCACCGATCGTGATGAGCTCAGTTCCCGTCAGGCGGGCAAACATGGCTATATCTGTTCTTGTCAGAGCTGTGGATACCACCGCATGGTGGGCTCCTCCGGCATAGCACCAGGCTGCCGTACCAATCTCGAAGTTCGGTTTATGCCGGTACATGATCCTCGCCACAGGAAGATTCGGCATAGGTTCCGGCTGCTTCACCAGTTCAATGTCCGCACAGACGATGCGGAAATGATCCCCCATATCGATCAGTGTCACCTGTATACCATCTCCGGTAACACCGTCAAACACCAGTCTGGCCGGATCTTCTTTGCCGCCGATTCCCAGCGGATGTACCTGGATTTCCGGCTTAGTCGCCGCAAAGGATGCCGGTACCTCCAGCATATGGGAAGCCAGCTCCAGCTCCTGTCCTGGCGTAAGATCATATGTATAATCTTCAATAAATCCGGTAGCACCGTCCCTTCCTTCTGCCATTTTCATCAATACAGACGACAACGCACTGATCTTATAATCGCCCTCTGGGCCAAAACCAATACCCTTGGCCATAAGATTCTGTGCAGCGATCCCCGGCAGCTGGCGAAGTCCATGCAGATCCTGGAATGTATCCGTAAATGCAGTAATTCCATATTTTCTGATAAATTTCTCCAGACCAATCTCATATTTTGCCTGTTCCCGGACTGCTTCTACATTGTCAGTAGCCATCGTATATTTTTCTGCATACTCTGCCATTTTCTGATCTAATTCTTCTCGGGTAACCGCGGCAACCAGATCAGCAAGTTCACCGATACCATAGTATTTTACTTCCCAACCGTACTTAATCTCACATTCCAGACGGTTTCCATCGGTAACAGCAACGTCACGCATGTTATTTCCGAAGGTGGCAATCCTTGTGTTGTGTGACTGTGCAATAGCCTTTGCCACATTGGCAAAACGGCAAATTTTCTCTACGACACTGTTCTGCTGATAAAACCCTGCTGCCACCTCATGCGGGACACCCATTCTTGCCAGAATATAGCCATACTCACGATCACCGTGGGCGGATTGATTCAGGTTCATAAAATCCATGTCGATGGTCGCATACGGCAGTTTTTCATTTGCCTGAGTATGCAGATGCAGCAGCGGTTTTCTCAGTTCCTGCAATCCTTTGATCCACATTTTTGCCGGAGAAAAGGTATGCATCCAGGTGATAACACCAACGCATTCATCATCCATCTGCGCTTTTCGCATATCCTGTACACAGACTGCTGAAGTTTCCACAGTAGGGAGCAATTCGACAGCTATGGTTCCCTCCAGCTTTTCATTTAAAAAGCTGACCATTTCAGCCGCATCTGCAGCTACCTGTTTCAGACATTCTTCTCCATACAGATCCTGAGAGCCCACAATGAAATACAGTTTTTCCATTTACTATTTCCTCCTATTTAGCACTCTGTCTCTTTTTTCGGGCAATAATGATACTCTGCACCACAAGAAACAGACATAACATAGCTGCTGTTGTGATACCGGTCCACCAGGCCTGATCCAGACCTGCGGAAGATACGATATTCTGGATCGTACTCAGGGAAAGTACGCCAAACAATGTACCAATAATATTACCGACACCCCCCGTCAGCATGGTTCCACCGATAATCGAAGAGGCGATGGCATTCATTTCCATACCGGTGGCATGGGATGCCGAGCCTGAACCGACATGCATGAAATACACAAAGCCTCCCAGTCCGGCAAGAAAGCTGCAGAGCAGATGAGAACAGAACCGGGTACGTCTTACATTGATGCCAAGCATCAGCGCACTCTGGCTGTTTCCGCCCACAGCATACAGATTACGGCCAAATTTTGCATAACGCAAAAGTAAAAACATCAGAAGAACTACCACTAAAGCAACGATCACACCTATTTCTACGTAAGCATTGACATAGACACCTTTTTTATTCACAGAGCCAAAACCCGGAACGATGATACGGGTATTTTTCAGCGCTACAAAAGCTTCATTAGCTACATTAAAAGGCTCTGTATTTACGATAGTCGTCATACCTCTGGCAAAAAACATTCCTGCAAGGGTAATGATAAATGGCTGAATATCAAGATACGCTACCAGCGCCCCCTGCACCAGACCAAACGCAAGGCCTATCAGTAAGGCCAGGGCAAACGCCATTGGCACATTGCCATCCATACGGTCCAGATAAACTGCGCAGCTCATACTGACCAGCGCCACCACACCACCGATGGAAATATCTATTCCTCCGGTAATCATGACTATACTCATACCGCATGATGTGATGATCAGTGCTGCATTTGCGTTTAAGATATTAAAGAAGGTCTGGGCTTTCAAAAAGCCCGCTCCCTGAAATATCATGGCACCAATATACATTCCAAAAAATACCACAATCGTAATAAAAAGAAGAATCTGCGTATCTGTCGCCTTACTGAACACTCCGGATTTCTTTTTCATTTCAGGCCACCTCCTTTTTTACTGCAGATTTACGTTTTCCCAGCTTAGAAAGATATGCTCTCACAGACGGTGCACTCAATACGACCAGAAGAATAACGACCACCGCCTTGTATGCCGGCAGCGCATCGGACTGAACATTCATCTTATATAATGTCGTCGTCAGATACTGAATAACATATGCGCCCAAAATAGACGCCCACATATTGAATTTACCTCCGGACAAAGCATTTCCGCCCAGAGCTACCGCCAGAATGGCATCCATCTCAATATCCTTGGCAATGACAGAATAATTAATGGAGGACAGACGGCTTACTTTGATCAGACCCGCAACCGCCACGCACAGTCCAAGAATAACGAACGACAAAAACTTGATAAACTGCGGATTAAGACCATTCAGTCTTGCGGAATTCTCATTTATTCCTACCGTCTGGGTATACAGGCCAAGATTGGTGAACTTAAGCAGTAAAGCTGCGGCGATCACGCAGAGCATAGCCATAAAAAACGGTGTCGGAATCGGTATTCCGGGAATAAATCCGCCAAAATATGTAAATGTATTATCACTGATCACCGGAAGCTCATTGTTATTGATCCACGCAGCGATAGATCGTCCTGCTGTATACAGGATCAATGTAGCCACCATGGGCTGGATACGAAAATACGCAACCAGAACGCCATTAAATGCACTGAAAGCCATGGAAACCAGACAGGCAATCAAAAATGCTACAATGATCGGTGCCTGCAGTTCCTCCGGACGTGAGTTTCCTCCGCACAATACGCGAAGAATCACACTTCCGGCGATGGCAATACCGGCGCCGACAGAAATATCCTGTCCTCCGCAGGATGCAGTGACCAGTGTCATGCCTATGGCAAGAATAGCCAGCTCTGAACCATAATCCAGGATAGTAATCAGATACCCGGATAACACCGGATCTCCGGTGCTGTTATATCCCAGGGTTATTTTAAAAAATGATGGATCTACCAGCAGGTTAAAGATTGTCAGGATCAAAAGTGCCGCAATCGGGACAAAAATCTGGCGGCCCAAGATCTTTGTTTTCAAAAAATTCATTCCTTTGCTCATTTCTCTGTTGCACCTCCTGCAATAGTGTTCATAATGCCTGCCTGCGTCAGTTCTTCCCCGGAAAGCTCAGCCACCACTTTGCGGTCACGCATGACGATCAGGCGTGAACAGGTACGGAGCATTTCATCCGTCTCTGAGGATATAAAAGTAACACTCATTCCTTCGGAAGCCAGTTTCAGCACCAGCTTCTGAATATCCACTTTTGTACCGATATCGAATACCTCTGGTAGGCTCATCCAGAATCAGATAATCCGGATGCATCAGCAGCCATCTGGCAAGTATAGCCTTCTGCTGATTACCACCGGAAAGAGCTTTGATCGGGGTATCCGCTGATGCCGTCTTGATATCCAGAAGCTTGATATATTCATCGGCAAACTTGTATGTTTCGGCTTTTGAAAGAGGATGGAAAAATCCACGCAGCACCTGATAAGCAAGAATAATATTTTCCCGCACCGACAGATCGCCCACAATTCCATCACCCTTGCGGTCCTCCGGAAGATAGGCAATACCATTTTTCATGGCATCCAGAGGCTTCGTGATTTTTACACTCTTTCCCTTCATTTTTACTTTACCGGCCACGATACGGTCAGCGCCAAAAATAGCCCGCACACACTCGCTTCGCCCGGAACCGAGAAGACCGGTAAAGCCATTTACCTCACCTTTACGGATTGAAAAATCGAAGGGTCGGATACCTGCATTACTCTGCAGACCTTCCGCTTCAAAAACAGGCTCACTTCCATCATCGTGATAGGCTTCCTGTTCCCCTTTAATATCGGACAGATCATCCAGATCCTTACCCAACATTTTGGAAACAAGCTGAACTCTTGGAAGATCCCGGATGGCATATTCACCGACAAGCCTGCCGTCCCTTAGAACAGTAATCTTGTCACATACTTCGTATACCTGATCCAGGAAATGAGTAACAAATATAATTCCCACTCTTCTCGACTTCAGCTCGCGCATCATGCCGAACAATTTTTCTACTTCCTGCTCATCCAGAGAAGAGGTGGGTTCATCCAAAATCAGAACCTTACATTCCATATCTACCGCACGGGCAATAGCTACCATCTGCTGCACGGCAAGGGAACAGCTGCCAAGCTGCTGTGTTGCCAGGGCAGGAATCCCCAGATTATCGAGGATTTTTTTTGCG
Organism: uncultured Lachnospiraceae bacterium; assembly: GCA_945788595.1. Lineage (GTDB taxonomy): Bacteria > Bacillota > Clostridia > Lachnospirales > Lachnospiraceae > UBA11957. The sequence continues at coordinate 273 of CALZMS010000066.1, read as the reverse complement.
GCATCGTTCATTTTTTTCCAGTTACGGACAAGCCCGCTGTCACGGCCAATAAATATATTTTCAGCCACAGACAGATTGGGGCACAGGGTAATTTCCTGATACACTGTACTGATACCCAGATGCTGAGCATCCTGAGGCGAACGGATCTGTACGCTTCCCTGGTGACCTTTCAGATGGATTTCTCCCTCATCTTTACTGTAAACACCGGTCAGCACTTTGATCAGTGTGGATTTTCCGGCGCCGTTTTCTCCCAGCAATGCATGGATTTCCCCC
>CALZMS010000065.1 GCA_945788595.1 uncultured Lachnospiraceae bacterium | reverse complement strand
TAGTCTCGGAGTCGTGCTCGTTAAAGTCGCGCGAAGTTTATGTACGTACAAAGAGGCCGCCAAATGACGACGACCCCAATTTACGTTTTTGAGTGATTCCCAAGCGGGTCGGTTTATGTTAGAATGGACATAGTTATGGCAGCGAGAGACTGCAGTTGGGAGTTGGATATGAGAATTGAAGCCAGAGTTGTGAAAAGATATCTGTTTCGGGAGCGGCAGACGATGCCGGGGCAGTGTGGTTATGCGTTTATCGTTATGGAGGCTGCGGATTCCCGGGAAGCGGTATTGTTTTATATTAAGGCGGACAACCGGGAGGATATGATTTTTATTAAGCGTCTGGAGGGCTGTACGTTGGATGATACGGACCGTCATCTGAAGGAGATCGAGAGTATCGGTGACAGTGCAGTGAAGAAGTATGAGGAAACGTATGGGGTGGTTTCGCCGATGACTGCGCAGGCGGTTCCAGCAGGACAGGTGGCATCGGCAACGTCAACAGCTTCGGGAGGACAGATGTCCGGGGCAGCGACTACAGCTTCAGTGGGACAGGCTGTTTCGGGTGCAGCTGCATCCCCGACAGCAACAGAACCGGCATCTTCTCCGGCACCGTTGAAACCGATGCCGAGAAAACGGGTAATTTCCGCGGAGGAAGAGGAGCGGGAAAAGGCAAAGAGTCTGGCCATGCTGCAGCGAAATTCTATGATCGATTACCGTTACAACAGAAAGGGTGATTTGATCAAGACGTTTTTGGAGGGTTCGGAAAAAGCCCTTACGTCAGATCTGTTTTCAGTGATCTCTCTGATCAACCGCAGAATGGCGGACGATATCCGGCCGATCCTTTTGTCGATGCTTCCCTATTATCACAACAATGATTTTGATATGGAATATGAGCTGACTAAGGATAAGGAGACCACGATCCGTTACGTGGTCAATGAGAATGGCCTGATCACAGCTTGTACCGTCAATGGCGGCAAGTATCCGCTGTGTCTGACGATTCTGATGATTTTCCGGCAGTTGGCGGAGAACGCGGAGGATGGTATGGATGCTTTCCATGAGCGAATCATGGATCGCATGAACAGTGATATGGAACGAGAAAAGAAGTTTGTATAGTCTGGTTGGACGGAATCACCTGACTGTACAAAAAGCAACCGCAGTGCACCAGAGATAAAGGAGACACCATGGATACGGTAGTGCAAAATCCCCGCAAGATCACACATGAGCAATCTTTTGAAAAAGAGAACCTTTTGCGGCTGAAACGGTATGAAGAGATCAAGACAGTGGTCTGTGATCTGCCGGTGGATGAAGCGGTGAAGGTTATGGGCTTTACGGATAAACATGAGTTTCGCCAGTTTAAGGCTGCTTTTTATCTGGCCTGTCTGGCCCACCGGGATCAGGTGGATAAAGGCGGCATGGACTACATCTGTCATCCGGTGACAGTGGCTTTGCATGTGCGGGATCATCATCCCCGGTCAAAAAAAAGAGACCGGGCCATGACGGTGGCTCTTTTGCACGATGTACTGGAGGATACTACGGTTACCGAAGATATGCTGAAGTGCTTTGGCTTTGAAGATAAGGTTATCCGGGCGGTTAAGCTTCTGACTCATGTGCCGGAGGATACCTATGATACGTATCTGGATAAGCTGACGGTGTCCCGTCTGGCCATGAAGATCAAGTGCGCGGATATGACGGATAACGAGAATCTGAACCGACTTAAGTGCCCCACTGCCAGAGATGTGCAGCGAAGTGCTTTTTACCATAGCTGTCGTCTGCGAATGGAGAGCAGTCTTCGTGACAAGAAAAAAGTGTAAAAGAGGACGCTTCAAAATGACAGTCCGTTTGAAGCATCCCTGAAAAGAATACAGACAATTTAAAAAGCCATCGTTCTTCTTTTTTCTCGAACGATGGCTTTTTACTGTGCTACATCCATGGGTCTGTACCTCTCTTTATTAAATTATGGGGTGAATCGTCAAATTCTGATTGGACTGTACCTCGATTCTTTAGATATTGTTTGGGGTAAATCGCTAAATTTTGATTGGTCCGTACCTCGATTCTTTAGATATCGTTTGGGGTAAATCGTTAAATTTTGATTGGACTGTACCTCATTTCTTTTAATATCGTTTGGGATGAATCGTTAAGTTTCCTTTGGACTGTACCTCCTTTTTCAGATTTTGTTTTTGCGGTTCACTGACTAAGCCATTGGTCTGTACCCCTTTTCTTAAATTTCTTTTGGAAAATTAGATCATGTACTTAGATTTCCATTGGTTTGTACCTCTTTCTTTGATGGTTTAATAATACCAGACGATTGCGAAAATGTCAACAGTAAAAACAGAAAATATTAAATAAAATATATAATAATTTGTGATTGGATGCAGAATATCAAAATATTCTGACAATTAAAAAATGACTATGTCTGTACCATCTTTACAGATATGATGTGAAGGCAATGAAAATCTACTGGAGAGAATGAGGCGAACCCGTAAATTTTTTGAAGCATGGAATTAATGGCCGCTTTATTCAGAACAGGCACTGCTATTGAAAAAAAGAATGGCTTTTGCTATTATGTGCACATGGAAAAAATATATGAGACAACATATGCGGGACAGGTATATCCTTTCAGGATTCTCCGTTCGGACAGAAAGACGATAGCGCTGCAGATCCGGGAGGGAGAGATCCTTGTAAGAGCGCCCCGGAAAGTATCGGTAGGTTTGATCCGGGATTTTGTGGATTCCCATGGCGCGTGGATCGCAAAAACCATGGCCAGACAAAGTCGGCAGACGGTGCCGGAGGCAGCCGATGAGGCAGAGAGAAAAAGGCTTCGCCAGAAGGCAGGTGAGGTGATCCGGGCCCGGGTGGAGTATTATGCCCCGAAGATGGGCGTTACGTATAACCGCATTTTTGTTAAAGAGCAAAAGACCCGCTGGGGCAGCTGCAGTACAGCCGGCAATCTGAATTTTAACTGGAAACTGATCCTGACTGGTGAGGAACAGCTGGATTATGTTGTAGTGCACGAACTGGCACACCGAAAGCAGATGAATCATTCGCCGCAGTTCTGGCGGGAGGTGGAAAAGATTCTGCCGGATTACAGAGAAAGACGAAAAAGGCTGAAAGAATTTCGGCTGTGAGGAGGAAGTATGGGAAAAGAAGCCAAGACAAATGCCATGAGAATGCTGGATAAGGCAAAGATTTCGTATGAAGTGATCCAGTATGAGTGTGATGAATTTATCGATGGCCTGCATACGGCAGAGATCACCGGTGCACCGGTGGAGCAGTCTTTCAAAACCCTGGTCATGCAGGGCAAGAGTAAGCAGTACTACGTTTTTGTCCTGCCTATTGCAGAGGAAGTGCAGCTGAAAACTGCGGCAAAGGTGGTGGGGGAAAAATCCGTGGAGATGATCCCCGTAAAGGATATCACAAAGGTTACAGGATATGTGCGGGGCGGCTGCACACCGCTGGGCATGAAAAAACAGTTCCCTACAGTGATCCATGAGTCAGCCCGGCAGTATGAGAAAATTTATATCAGCGGCGGCCGTATCGGAATGACCATTGTGGTAAATCCCCTGCAGCTGGCAGAGCTGGTTCGGGCAGAGTTTGCGGACATTACGGAAAAAGATCAGAATAATTGACTGGAAAACTGAGAACAAAAGATACAAATATATCATCAACATACAGAAAAAATCAAAAGCAGATTCCAAAAAGAACGGAGTCTGCTTTTGTTATAGAAAAATATTTAGTGAAAATATAAAAAATATCTTTACAAACACAGCGAAATATGGTTTAATATCGTTACAGAGTTCAATAAGCAGCCGTTCGGCTGCAGATTCCCAATTTTTTTACAATTGCACATTGGAGGTAGGAAGGTATGAGTGTACCTGTATTTTGTGCGCTCCTTCTGACCGCTCTGGCCGCCGGGATGGATCTTCGGGAACACAGGATCCCCAATATCCTTTCTGTCGGCGGCTGGATCGCCGGAGCCGGTCTGTGGATGGGCTTTCGTGGCTTTCGCGGTCTTGGGGTGTGGTTTTTGAGCAGTTTCTGCCTGGGCGTGGCCGGGATCCTGGTCTGGAGGCTGGGAGGCATTGGCGCCGGAGATGCAAAGCTTCTTTCTGCGCTTGGCGGCATACTGAGCTGGAAACGGGGACTGTGGGTATTTTTTGCCGCATTGGTGATAGCGGCAGGGTTTGGTACCGTCAGTCTGTGGAAAAAAGGCCGGCTGGCAGAATTCTGGCCCCGGCTGAAATATTCGCTGCGGCGAATGACAGATCGCATTACGGAGCCTGAACAGGAGACACAGACAGAGATCTGTTTTGCGGTGATGCTTTTGGGGGCTGTGCTTTTGCGGGCTCTGCGGGAATGGTGGTGGCTGCATTGAACATTCTGGCCGTATGTGATCCGGGGACGGATTACGGTAAGCGCCTGGCAGACTATGCGGCTTCCAGGGCAGGTTATCCTTTTGAGCTGCAGGTTTTTTCCTCTCTGGATCAGCTTTTTCAGTACAGAGACAGAAAAAAACCGGAGGCAATCCTTCTGGACAGTGGGCTGTATCGGCCAAAAGACTGGGAGACATATGAAAATCCGTTGTTTCTTCTGGGAAATGGCCTGAGTAAGGAGGATGAGCCAGATTGTATATTCCGATATCAGGAGGCTGACAGCATTCTTAAAGAAATCCTTTTGCTGTACAGAGCCAAACGGCCGAAGCTGCAGATGAACGTGGAAAAAAGAAGCTTTTCTCTGTACGCAGTGACCGATGAAAGCGAAAGCTGCCGTTCGGAAGAACTGGCTTTTGTGCTGGCAGAGCAGTTGTCGAAAAATGACAGAGTGCTCTGGCTGGATCTTCGTACATGGCCGACGTTCAGACAAAATCATGGCTGTTCAGATAATGATGGTATGGGGGAAATCCTGTACGGTCTGTGCCGGCGAAAAGAGGATCTGATCGATCAGATTACGGAAAAAGTGACTTCTTTTCACGGCGTGGATCTGTTGCCTGAAGTAACGGATCCGGCGGATCTTCTGGTAGTTACGGTAAAAGACTGGAAATATCTGTTTGAACAGCTGAAAAATGACAGCCTGTATACCGCAGTGGTAGTGGTAACGGGAAATCTCCTTCAGCCCCTTTGTGAGATTCTGGAATTGTTTGATGTAATCTGGATAGTATGGGAGGAATTGCAGATGAGCTGTCATCACCGGATGGAACGATATATGCAAAAAACAGCCTGTCCGCAGATCTGGCAGCGGATCACCGGGATACAGCTGCCGGCAGATACGGCAGGGCAGCCGGAAGACAGAGCTGTTCTTCAACAGTTGGCGAAGAAGACACTGGGAAAGGACGCAGAACAGGATGGACGAAAATATACTTCTTAGAAAAAAACTGCAGGAGAGACTGATAAACACAGTGACCGATGATGATGACGAGATTCTTGTCGAAATTGACAGGATGCTTCTGGAAGAAAAGGGTCTTTCTCTTGCCCAGAGGCTTTCGCTGCAGTCAGAACTGTATGCGGCTGTGCGGCGGCTGGATGTGGTGGAGGAGCTTCTGCAGATGCCCGGGGTAAATGAAATCATGATCAATGGATATGACCGGATCTATATAGAACAAAACGGTGAGCTGCGGCGCTGGGAAAAAGGCTTTGTATCCAGGGAAAGACTGGAAGATGTGATCCAGCAGATTGTAGCTGGTTGTAACCGTGTGATCAATACCAGTATGCCGCTGGCAGATGCCCGGCTTTCGGATGGTACAAGGATTCATGCGGCGCTTCCGCCGGTGGCGGTGGATGGCCCTGTACTCACGATCCGCCGTTTTCCGGAGAAGTCCATAGATATGGAGGAATTGATTCGTCTGGACACATTGACCGGGGAAGTGGCTCTGTTTTTACAGAAACTGGTGAGATCCGGATATTCTGTGATGATTGGCGGAGGGACATCCGCCGGGAAAACTACATTTCTGAATGTGCTGGCAGCCTCCATCCCTGCCGGAGAAAGAATCATTACCATCGAAGATACAGCGGAGCTCCGTATCCCCGGAGAGAGAAATCTCGTGCGGCTGGAGGCAAAAAACGCCAATCTTCAGGAAAACCGTGCCATTACGATCCGGGACCTGATCCGTGCGGCGCTCCGTATGCGGCCGGACAGACTTATCGTGGGAGAGGTGCGCGGCGAGGAAACCATAGATCTCTTGCAGGCGCTAAATACGGGGCATGAAGGCTCACTGTCCAC